>JANWXG010000088.1 GCA_025057335.1 bacterium
TCTTGCCGTGGTCTACGTGACCAATCGTGCCGATGTTGACGTGTGGCTTCGTGCGCTCAAATCGCTGCTTCGCCATTGATGAAACCTCCCCCTCGTATTGCCAAACGGTCTGTCCGCGCGTACACAGGTGTCACGCTGGAGCAGCCAAGGAATGGACTACCGCTGGAGCCCCCGACGGGACTCGGACCCGTGACCTCGTCTTTACCAAAGACGCGCTCTCCCTCTGAGCTACGGGGGCTCACATTGCAACATACTACTCCCTGCTATGCGGTTTTACACCTTTTGGGAATGGTGGGGGGAGGAGGATTCGAACCCCCGAAGGCATTACGCCGGCAGATTTACAGTCTGCTCCCTTTGGCCGCTCGGGCATCCCCCCACGAACATAGCAGGTGAGGTTGCATCATGTAATATACAACAAGCCCCCTCGTTTTGTCAAGGGAAGGCGAGGGTATTTGAAAAATCCTTCGCGCAGCCTTAGTGGGCACGGGCACTACTTCCTGTCGCCCAGCCTGTTCCCCATCCGAGCAGGCGGATTTTCCCCTTCCCGTAGCCCCCGATTTCTGTCGGGGGCATCCACCGTGAAGCGTCGGGCGAACTGCTGCCGTCTTGGGCGAAGCGGAGGCTCCCTACTCAACATAGGAGAGATGCTTCGCCTGCGGCTCAGCATGATAATAGATGTCACCCTGAGCGCAGCGAAGGGTCTCGGAGATGCTTCGCCTGCGGCTCAGCATGACAATGGTAAGAGATGCTTCGCTAGCGCTCAGCAGGACAGGAGAGCGATTCGCGGCGCTTTTCTCCTCTCCTGTTCGTGTCGTGCGCATTCCAAAGCGCCGAAGCAGGCTCAAGCCTGCACTACGAGCCTGCAGGTTCGTAGTGGTGCCCTTCAGTGCGCCTTCACCCCTTCGCAACACCCCGATAGCGATCTCCTTCTGCACCTCCTCTGACACCCTGAGCGCAACGAAGAATCTCCGCCACCCGCAGCTGGGACCGTTTCCTGAGCTCGGTGAGGTTGCTCAAGGGGGTAAACATCCTCGTGTTCAGTTGACACCTTCCGCCCCCGTTTGATATACTGCTAACGGATTTTCGGGAAGACAGGAGGAGCCGTTTCTTTGATAGACACCAGCGATTTTCGCAACGGTCTACATATCATCGTGGACGGCGACATCTACACGATTCTGGAGTTCATGCACGTCAAGCCAGGCAAGGGTGGGGCGTTTGTGCGTACCAAGCTGCGCAATGTGCGCACGGGTGCGGTGATTGACAAGACCTTCCGTGCCGGCGAGCGCATGGAGCAGGCTTTCTTGGAGCGCAAGCCCATGCAGTTCCTGTATAGCCAGGACGACGAGTATTATCTGATGGATATGGACACGTACGACCAGGTGATGGTGCGCCGCGAGCAGTTCGGTGAGGGCATCAAGTACCTCAAGGAGAACATGGAGGTTACGGTGCTGATGCACGAAGGGCGCGTGGTCGGCGTGGAGATTCCCTGGTTCGTAGAGCTGCAAGTGGTAGAGACTGACCCCGGCGTGCGTGGCGACACGGCGTCGGGCGGCTCCAAGCCGGCGACGCTAGAGACGGGAGCAGTAGTGCGCGTACCGTTCCACATCAACGTAGGCGACATCATCAAGGTAGACACGCGGACCGACCAGTACTTGGAGCGCGTGAAAGGGCAGTCGTAACCGTGGAGGAAGGGGGGCGAGCAGATGGGTCGCCCGGCGCGTTCCTTTCGCGCCCGCAAAACAGCAGAGCTCCTGCAGAACACCCTGCAGCTCGTCGCCATCGTGTCGGCAGTAGGCGTGGCAGTGGCAATCGCGTACTTGCTGTGGGGAGTCTTTTCGGGCATGGTGACCTCTTGGGCGACCTTGCCTCCCGCAGAGCGCTTCCGTGTGGAACAGAACGTGCACCTCGCGGGGCGCGCCCTGTTGATTGCTACCGCCGCCGCAGCAGCAAGCCTCACCCTGCTCTACCTACAGGAGACCGCGATTGGCTACTTGTTCTTGCTAGCGTCGGCGGTGCTCGCCCTAGGAGTGCCTTTAGCCATCCTCCATCTCGCTCCCCAGACTGGGCAGCAGGTGACGCTCCTACCCGTAGTGGTAGTTGCGTTCCAGCAGGCGGGTTTGCTCTGCCTGGTGCCAGGCATCATCTTTGTGGTGCTAGACCTCTGGACGCGCGTTACGTCGGGCTATTTCCGCGAGATGTTCAACCGATCCAGCCTGCAGTATGGCGCGCACGTGATGCGCGAGAGCCAGACTTCCAACCGCCTGCTGGGCAAGTGTTGGCAGTTGCCCTTCTGCCGTCCCAGCATTCGCAAAAACTGTCCCATCTACCATGCGCGGCGCGCCTGCTGGCGGGAGGGCGTCGGCTGTATGTGCGAGGAGCGTGTCATCTTGCAGGCGCTAGAGGGTAAAGGGGCGCCTAGCCCAGACCCTCGCCAGAATGTGCGCTTCATCCCATACAACCGCACCCTCACGAAGGAGGAGAAGCAGGAGCGGTGCCGCAACTGCATCATCTACAACCATCGGCAGCAACAGAAGTATCAGGTCGTCGCACCGATGGTCATCGTCGCTGCAGTAGCTGTGGTGTTGCATAACGCTCAGCAGGCGCAACAGCTGCTCTATCAGGCGTTGCGCGTGGTAGACCAGTTTGTGGCTCGCTTTGCTTTCTTGCCTGCTTCTGCTGAGTTGCAGTATATGAAAATCGAATCGCTGGCACGTTCTTCAGAATTTGTCTCCTGGATGATGATTGTCATCATTGGTGTTATCTTTGTCAGTTACATCCTGCGGATTGTGGAATACTTCATCTTCCAGCTGAAAATCTAGTCTCAACGAGGGAAAGAGTGGAGCGTATCGAAAGGTTGCTCAGCCTGTTTCATCGGAGTGACGCCAGCGAGCTGGAAGTAGAAACAAGCAGCTGGCGGTTGCGCGTACGCCGGCAGGTAGCGTTGGTCCTTCCGGAGGAAGAAGTAGAGCTGGTGGCTGAACCCGCCCCATCGCAGGGCGAGCCTGCCCCCGTGTGGATTCGCGCACCGCTGGTGGGGTTCTTCCAGCCGCGCTCCCAGCCTCTGCGGGTGGGTGACCGTGTACAGAGGGGAGAAGTGGTCTGCTTAATCCGCGCGATGGGGCTACCCAACGAGGTGCGCAGCCCTATCGACGGGCGCGTAGTAGAGGTGCTGGTAGAGGAGGGTGTCGCAGTGGAGTATGGGCAGCCTCTCTACCGTCTGGAGGAGGAGTATGAGGCGGTTGCGTGAGGCGTGGAGCCTGATAGAAATCCTGATTGTGCTGGCGCTACTCTTGGTGCTGGCAATCTGGTTGTTACCGAAGTATACAGGCAGGGGCACGGAACCTTCTGGGCAGCCTCGCAAGACGCCGGAAAACGCAGCGCTAGCGGTGCAGTGTCGGAACAACCTGCAGCAGATTCGGCTTTCCCTCCGCATGTTGCGTCCAACGGGCGAGGAGCCATTTCCCACCTCGCTGCAGGAGCTGAGGCTGCCTGCGGAGATGTTCTCCTGTCCTGTGAGCAAGCAACCCTACTGGTACGACCCGCAGACAGGGCGGGTACAATGTGCCACTCCAACGCATGAGGGATTCTGAGATATGTTCCAGAAGATACTGATTGCCAACCGGGGGGAGATTGCTTTGCGCATCATCCGCGCCTGTAAAGAGCTAGGCATCGCGACCGTCGCTGTCTACTCGGAAGCGGACGCTAACAGCCTGCATGTGCAGGCGGCGGATGAAGCGGTGTGCATCGGTCCAGGACCGGGCAAAGATAGCTATCTGAACGTGCCCAACGTGATTATGGCAGCTATCATCACGGGGGCGGAGGCGATTCATCCGGGCTACGGCTACCTGTCGGAGCGCGCTAGCTTCGCGGAAGCGTGTGAAGCCAGTGGGCTGGTGTTCATCGGTCCTCCTCCCTCCGCGATTGAGAAGATGGGCGACAAGGCAGTGGCGCGTGAAATTGTGCGTCAAGCGAAGGTGCCCGTAGTGCCCGGCACGCATGGGGCGGTGCGCAACGAGCAGGAGGCGTTGCGTCAGGCGCAACGCATCGGCTACCCAGTGCTGGTGAAGGCGGTGGCAGGAGGAGGCGGCAAGGGGATACGCCTTGCGGAGAATCCTGAAGAGCTCTCGCGGGTGCTTCAGCTGGCGCAAAGCGAGGCGCTCGCATCGTTCGGCTCACCCGAGGTGTATGTGGAGAAGTTTATTCCAGACCCACGCCACGTCGAGGTGCAGGTGCTTGCCGACGCGCACGGCAACGTTATCCACTTGGGCGAGCGCGAATGCTCCATCCAGACTGCCCGACGCCAGAAGATGGTGGAAGAGGCGCCCGCTTCCGTTGTCGACCCCGCCCTGCGCCAGAAGATGGGTGAGGCGGCGGTGCGCGCCGCCAAGGCGGTGGGCTATGTGAACGCGGGAACGGTGGAGTTCCTACTGGACAGCAAAGGCAACTTCTACTTCATCGAGATGAATACGCGCATTCAGGTAGAACACCCCGTGACGGAACAGGTAACAGGGGTGGACATCGTGCGCGAGCAGATACGTATCGCTGCAGGAGAGCGGCTGCACCTTTCTCAGCGCAGCGTGCAATGGCGTGGGCACTCTATCGAGTGCCGCCTTACCGCCGAGGACCCAGAAAAAGACTTTACGCCCTGCGTGGGGAAGGTCAAGCATCTCGTATTGCCGGGCGGTCCCGGAGTGCGCGTGGATACACATCTCTATCCAGGATACGAAATCCCACCATACTACGACTCGCTGCTGGCGAAGATTATCGTCTGGGCAGAGGACCGCCCGTCGGCGATTGCACGCATGCGTCGCGCGCTAGAGGAGACGCAAATCGATGGGGTGAAAACCAATCTCCCCTTCTTGAAGCGCATCATGGAGCATCCCGAATACCAGAAGGGGAACGTGTCTACGCAGTTCTTGCGTCGCTACTTGCGAAACGGCACGGAGTGAGGGCGGTAGCGTATGAGCAGTTCTACGTTGCGTCATAAGCAGAGTGCCAATGCACGCCGCTTGGCTCGGGAGCTAGCGTTGCGTTTGCTGTATCAGGTGGACATCGGGCAGATACCTTTGGAGGAGTGCTTCGAGTTCGCGGTAGAGCACATGCCTCTCGACGAGGCAGGACAGCGTTTTGCGCGCGAGCTTGCTTCGGGAACGTTGCAGCACCAGCAGAAGATAGACTCGATTATCGCGCGATTCGCCATCGGTTGGCCGCCTGAGAGGCAGCCTGCCCCCGACCGCAACGTGCTGCGACTGGCGATATACGAGCTGCTGCACCATCCAGAGACTCCGCAGAGTGTGGTCATCAGTGAAGCCGTAGAGCTGGCGAAGAAGTACAACTCCGACGAGTCGGGCAAGTTTGTGAACGGAGTGCTGGCGAGCGTGCTCAAGCATCTGGAGGAGTACCGATGAGTGCCACGCTACTGGACGGCGCGGCTGTCGCTGCAAGAATCCGTGAGGAGCTGCGACCGCGCGTACAAAGGCTACGCGAGGCGGGAATCGTGCCCAAACTCAGCGTGCTTCTCATCGGCGATGACCCCGCCTCGCATACTTACGTGCGCATGAAGGCGAAGGCGTGTCGAAGCATCGGCATCGAGTCGGAGACCTTTGCTCTGCCGCGCGATACCTCTCAGCAGGAGGCAGAGGAACTCATTGCCCGTCTTAACGCCGACGAGAGCGTACACGGTATCCTCGTGCAACATCCGGTGCCCAAAGGGCTGGATGAAATCCGCCTGCTCAGCTGCCTCTCGCCAGACAAAGACGTGGACGGCATCTCGCCTGCTTCCCTAGGCGCACTGGTGGCGGGCGTGGCGAAGTTCATCTCCTGCACACCCCTAGGCATTGTGGAGCTGCTTGACCGTTACCAGATACCCATCGAGGGACAGCGCGCCGTCGTGGTGGGACGCAGCATCATTCTGGGCAAGCCGCTGGCGTTGCTCCTGCTGCAGCGCAATGCGACGGTGACCGTGTGCCATACCCGAACCCGTGACCTGCCCTCCGTCACGCGTGAGGCGGATATCTTGGTGGCGGCGTGCGGGAGAGCCGAGCTCATCACGGGAGACATGATACGTCCAGGAGCGGTCGTGGTCGATGCAGGATACAACCGTGTGGAGGGGCGCAGCGGCGACGTGGGCGATGTGCACTTCGAGTCGGCGTCTCAAGTGGCTTCCTACATCACCCCTGTGCCAGGCGGGGTCGGACCGATGACGATTGCCATGCTGCTGTCTAACACGGTGCGCGCGGCGGAGATGAGGTGGGAGAGGGGATGAGCTCTGCTTCCGCTTTTGACCTGCAGGCATATCTGCGCGAGCGCGTGCGCTGGGTGGACGAGGCGCTAGAACGCTTCCTGCCTGATGAGGGGGAGCGTCCGCAGCAGCTACACCGCGCCATGCGTTACAGCACCCTGTCGGGGGGGAAGCGCTTGCGCCCAGTGCTGGTCATCGCGGGGGCGGAGGCGGTCGGCGGCGAGGCGTCGCTAGTGATGCCTACAGCCTGCGCCATTGAGCTCATCCACACCTTTTCCCTCATCCATGACGACTTACCCGCCATCGACAACGACACGTTGCGGCGTGGGCGCCCTACCTGCCATGTGCAGTTTGGCGAGGCGACAGCAATCCTGGCAGGGGACGCCCTCTTCGCCAGCGCCTTCGAGCTCATTGCACGTAACGCGGAGACCGCTCCTGCTGAACGGGTGGTGCAGGTGCTGCGCCTCGTCGCGGAGGCGTCGGGCACGCGGGGCATGGTGGGCGGGCAGATGGTGGATATCGAATCGGAGGGCAAACCAGTGGACGCCGACACGCTGGAGTATATCCACCGCCACAAGACCGCTGCGCTCATTCGCGCCTCCGTGCTGTCGGGGGCGGTGTTGGCTGGGGCGAACCAGGAACAGCTCAAGGCGTTGAGCTATTACGGGGAGTGCGTCGGGCTGGCGTTTCAGATAGCCGACGACCTGCTGAACGTACTGGGCGACCCGCGCAAGATGGGTAAGGCGGTGGGCACGGACGCTGCTCGCGGTAAAGCCACCTATCCCGCGCTGTTTGGTGTGGACGCCTCGCGCCGACGCGCCTACCATCTCGTACAGGAAGCGGTGCAAGCTCTGCGCGACTTCGGCGAGAAGGCGGAACCCTTGCGCGCGGTAGCTCATCTCGTGGTAGAACGGGAGGGTTAGGGGACATGCGCAAACCCGCAGGCACGCTTATCGTGATTACGGGCAGCATGTTCGCGGGCAAGTCGGAGGAGCTGATTCGGCAGGTGCGCCGTGCGCTCTACGCCCGTAAGAAGGTGCAGGTATTCAAATCGGCACTGGACACCCGTTGGGACAGCGCCGCTATCGCCACACACAACGGCGTACGCTACGAAGCGGTTCCCGTCTCGTCCAGTGCGGAGCTGGAGCGTCTGGTAGAACCTGACACGGAAGTGATTGCTATCGAGGAAGTGCAGTTTTTCGATGAGGGCGTCGTGGAGCTGTGCAACCGCTGGGCGGACGAGGGCAGGACGGTCATCGCTGCGGGATTGGACCAGGACTTTCGCGGTCAGCCGTTCGGTTTCATGCCTATACTGCTGGCGCTGGCGGACGAGGTCATCAAGTTGCGTGCGATTTGCGTGCGCTGTGGGCAGCCCGCCAGCAGGACGCAACGGCTGGTGGACGGACGCCCCGCCTCGTGGGACGAACCGACTATCCTGATTGGCGCTGCGGAGCGCTACGAAGCGCGCTGCCGACGCTGCCATAAGGTGTTGCACGCGCCGCGCAACGGACATCGGCGTGCTAGGCGTACGTCCCAACCGCCCTCAACAGAGATAGCAGAGCAGCAGGAGAGGCTGTTCTGAGCTGAGGGGTTTTCTGGTACAATCGGGTTGTAGCCTTACACGACGGTGGTATGCGTATGCCACACCTGGCTCAGGTCACCACGCTCAGTAGCGCTGAAAAGCGATGGCTAACGTCTGTGCGCGACATCGTGCTGCGATACGCTCCAGATGCCAAGTTGATACTCTACGGTAGCGCGGCACGGGGCACCCGCACTGCAGAGTCGGATTACGACGTGGTCATACTCACCTCCCGTTCGCTACGTCCCAAAATTCAAGAGGAGCTGCGGGGAGCAATTTACGAAGTAGAGCTGCAGTGCAACGTAGTGCTGTCAGTGTTGTTTCTCACCCATGCAGACTGGGATCGTCTGCGCAGTCTGCAGCACCCTTTTTGGAAAAATATTACACAAGATGGTATTGAGATAGAGTAATGTCGGAAGAAGAAGTCGTGTCCTTACTGATGGCGCGAGCCCAAGAGACCCTCGCCGAGGCGGAACTGCTCATCGCGTCCGGATTCCGCTTCGGAGCGATAAACCGGCTCTACTATGCCTGCTTCTACGCAGTGACCGCGTTGTTGCACACGGAAGGTCTCTCCGCACACAAGCATTCTGGCGTGATTTCCCTGTTTGACCAACACTGGATTAAGCCTGGACGCTTGCCTGTGGCAATGGGACGGTTCTACCGCAGGCTGTTCGAACTTCGTCACCAGGGCGACTACGCGAGCATGGTTCCTGTCGATGAAACTCAGCTGTCTGATTTAGTGGAAGAGGCACACCGCTTCATTGCCCAAATCAGAAACCTCGTGCGTCCAAGTTCTACCGACCTCTCCCAGGAGGTAACCAGTTGAACCATCAGCTTTCCTTCCTTTCCGAAGCCATACGCGCGGTGCTGAACGTGAAGGACGCGGTGCGTGAGGAGGCGCTACGCCAGTCGCGCGAGCTGATACGCCTTTCCGCCACCACAGTGCGGAGCATCCATCGTCACGAGTTCGATGACGCGCAGCGGGGCTTGCAGGAGGCGGCGCAACGCGCCGAAACTCTGCGCGCCCTGCGCGAGGAGCATCCCGACATCTACTACGCGGGCTACGTGCAGGATGCGCTGAAGGAGTACGCGGAAGCCTGTTTGCTCCACGCGCTGGTGCAGGAGCGCGAGTTGCCCGGCTTTTCCGATCTGCAGCTGGAGGTGCCTGCCTACCTGAACGCGCTGTGCGAAGCCGCCAGCGAGTGCCGCCGGCATATCCTAGACCTCTTGCGCCAAGGCGATACTGCACGCGCGGAGAGGCTGCTGTCGGAGATGGACGACATCTACTACATGCTGGTCACTTTTGACTACCCCGACGCCATTACGGGGGGCTTACGGCGCAATGTGGACTCTTTGCGTGCCGTGCTGGAGCGCACCCGAGGCGACGTGACCATCACTGCCATCCAGCGTGAGCTGGAGGAGGCGTTGCGCCCGCAGGAAAGGTAGACTACTCACG
>JANWXG010000089.1 GCA_025057335.1 bacterium
GGAGGGTCATGCTCCGTCATGACCACGATGGCGGACGCAACGAAGTGCGTCCCTCCGAATGTGGGTAAGCAACCTTCGAAGGGACGCGCTCCGTCGTGACCATTTTGTTCGCCGGAACGATAACGGCTCGGCGGGAGCCTCGCCCTCCAGAGGGGTGAACAAGGGCTTCCATATCGGTCAACGTACCAACCGGCGGAGGGGTTGTGCGAATGTGGGTACTCGCTATCTTCTGTGCGCTATTCTACGGCTCCGCGCAGGCGCAACCGCAGCACGTGCTGCGCGTGTCACCGCAAGCGCGGTTCACGGTCAGCCTGAGGGACGGACACCTCGCCTCGGCGATGTTTGGCAACACGCCTATGCTGGAGCGGTGCGTCGATGAATACTGGCTGGAGAACGAGCGCGGCGAGATCGTGGCGCGCAGCGACGAGTCCTCTGACCGCGTGCTTCGGGTGCAGCGCGCGAGGGGGCAGCTGATACTGGAGTGCCAGAACGACGCGCTGGGGCTGCGCCTCACCAAAACCTACGCGCCCTCCTCTGTACCGAATGCGCTGCGCAAAACAGTGACCATCCAATCCTGCGCTCGCCAGGGGGCGCTGCATCTGTTCTCCCGGGTTCGGCTCGCCCCGCGCTTCGCGCGGGATGCCTGGCTCTACACGCCTCGCCAGTCGTGGGGTGGAGCACAGCTGCTATACGGGGTGCGTCCCCTCTCTTCGGTTAGTGCGCCCGTCACTTCCAGTTCAGGCTGGGATAACCGCTTCGTAGTGGCTTTTCGCAAGGACAGAAGCCTGTTGCTCGCCCACTGGCGCGTGTTGGTGGACGGGCTGTGGGTTCCGCCGCACGGGGTGATTGCTGAGTGGGGCAAGACCTCGCCCTTTGCGCTTACCTACCTGCCCGATGGGTGGCGTTGGCGGCTGTTGCATACCGTAGACGGGGAGAAGACCTCCGCCTCCGCCGACTACGTGCTGCAACGGGGCGACTGGTATGACGCTTGGGCGAGCCTGCTGGCGATGCCCGAATGTCGCGCCACCTACCGCCACCTGCAAACGATGCCCCGCTGGTGTCGGGAGGTCACTTTCGGAACCTTTTGGGGCCCACCGCACTACGAGGGGGCAGTGCGCGTCACAGGCGCCATGCTGGACGCTCTGGGCGGCGAGGCGAACGTGACGCACGGCGTCTTCGCGTGGTCACTGGACGGCGACTACGAGACCGACCGTCCCTTCCTCACTGAGACCCTACAATGGGTGCTCACCCCGCAGTACCTGCGGCAGGCGGTGGCTGCGCTGCAGAGCCATCCCCGCTCGAAGGTGGGGCTATACATTCAGGGCGGTCTCATCGATAGCATGTCGGACTGCTACCGCCAGCACCCCGACTGGGTGATTCGCGACGCGGAGGGCAAGCCTGTCGACTCGGGCTTCCGCGACAACCCGGTGGGCAACATGTACATGGGCAATCCGCGCGTGGAGGAGTGGGTACGCCATCACATAGCGCGCATTCAGGCGGTGTGCCGAACATACGACTGCGGATACATCTACCTGGACGGGGGCGGCTTCGGAGAGACGGTAGACTGGTCGCGCCGACATGCCATCCGCTTCTCGCACTATCGGCGGCTGAACGAGCGGGTGTTCCTCGCGGTACGCGCCACAGGAGCGCAGCGCGGCTTGCTCATCAACTCCCAGAATGCCCCCTTCGCCGACATGAGCTGGCTGGAGTGCGGCTACTTCGCCCCCCAGGTGCCTTGGCGCGAGACAGTGGACTTCTGCTTCGATACCAAGATGCAACAGCCCGACCCCAGCTACACGCTGCAACCCCTGTACTGGCTGGATGACGACCGCTACCTGGCGATGTGCATTGCCTTCGGCTTTACCCCCTGCGGCGACCTGAGCCGACGCGACGAGAGGACGCTGCGCGCAGTGCGATGGGCGCGGCGGATGAAGGACGCCCAGTTGATACGCCGTTCCGACGCCACGGCTCCCGTCTGGTGGCGGGATGAGGTGCCCGTAGTCACTTTTGCCCTGCGTCGGGGGGACGAGGTGATTGTGCCCGTGCTCCACTTCGGCGAGGGGAACACGGTAGAGGTGACGGTAGACCTGCGGGCGGTGGGCTTGACAGGCAATGCTTCCCTGCAAGCCGCCATTACCCAACCTCTCCTTTCGGAGGGGGTTCGTAAAGTAGACCACGTTCCTGTTGACGGTAGCAGGGTGCGCTTTAGTCTGCGGCTTCCGTCGGGCTGGAGGGGGATCACCCTGCTTGTGCTTGGTCGGTAAAGGCGCGCCCCTTGTGTTTCGGCAAAAGGGAAAGGAGGTTAAGGCGCCCGAATCTTGTGCGATGTGTAACATGAACTTACGACCTGATAGAGCACGAAGAAGGCGGTGATGGGCGTGGTACAGCGTGAATGTGGTTGCTCTGGACATTGTGGCATAGACCTCAGCCGACGGGAGTTCCTGCAATTGGCGCTGGTGGGAGCGGCGGGCACGATGCTGACCGGCTCTCTGGCGAAGGGTCAGGACCAATCCGCAGTCTGGCGTATCTCACGACGTGAATTGCCCCCTGTTCCCCCCTTGCACACGGGCACAGCGCAAACCCCGCGTACCTATCGCGGGCAGAATCTGGAGTATGTGCTGATGCCCATCGGCGGGATCGGCACGGGCACAGTGTGGCTGGACGGGAAAGGCAGGCTCTCCGTATGGCAGGTGTTCAACAACTACACGGAAGAGAGGCTACCCCACGTGCATTTCGCCCTGCGACTGGGCGGCGAGGCGTACTTGCTGGAGACCGCCGAAGGCGCGGGTACACCTGCCCTGCCTGTTGTCGCCTACGAGGGAGGCTACCCTATCGCGCGGCTGCAGTACGACGCGGGCAACCTGCCTGTCGAGCTGACACTGGAAGCCTTTAATCCGCTGATTCCCCTGGATGCCTTCCACTCCGCGCTGCCCTGCGCCATCTTCCGCTGGACGGTGCGCAATCGCAGTAAGAGAACGGTATCACTCTCCTTACTGGCAACCCTGCCCCAGTCCGCTCCGCAGGGGGACGTGCTTCTCTGCGCACCGGGGTCGCCCGCTTATATGGCGTCGGGAGGGTATCCTCCGCCCGGCGCGTTGAAGATGAAAAGCGCACAGGGGGAGGAGATCCCGTCTGCCCCTCTCTTCTGGCTGCCGCGACTGGGCAGCCTCGCGTCGCTGGTGCAGTTGCGTCCCGAACTGCCGGAGATGCTGGCGGGTGCTCTGCACACTTTGCGAAACGGCGGTACCGTGCTGATTACCGACCCGCGCCCCGACTTCTGGGGCGACGATACCATACCCTGGGAGGTCTTCGAGGACTTCGAGAAGGGTACCTACGAGGGGTGGACAGTGGAAGGCACGGCGTTCGGCAACGCACCGCACACCGGAACCACCCCCGGACAGCAGCCGGTGAGCGGTTTCTGGGGCAAAGGGCTGGTGAACACCTACCTGCCCAACGACGAACCGCAGGGTACGCTGACCTCTCGCGTTTTCACCGTCCGCAAAAGGTATATCGGCTTCCTGATTGGTGGGGGCGGTCACGCGGGCGAGACCTGCATTAACCTGCTGGTAGAGGGCAAGGTGGCGCGCACCGCCACCGGACGCAATAACGAACGGCTGGAACCCTATCAGTGGGACGTGTCGGAGTTCATCGGCAAGCAGGCACAGATTCAGATTGTGGATAGGCACTCCGGCGGGTGGGGACACATCAATATCGACCACATCGTGTTCTCGGACGTGCCTCCGGTACCGCTTTTCATCGCTGCGGAGAGCCTGAAGCCTCTGCGAGAGATCCTGTCGCTTCGTGTAGCGAGCATGCGAACCGAGAGCGGACGTGCCTCAGCGCAATGGACGCCAGAGGGGCAGCGGTTGCTGCCCGGTGTGGATGCTGCGCAATGGCGCGTGCGCAGTTACCTGCGACTGGAGGGATTCCAGCCGGAGGGCTGGCAGGTGCTGGCGCAGACTGCAGAGGGAGCCCCCTTACTGCTGATACGCCCGGTGGAAAAGGGCACAGTCATACTGTGCCTTGCCAGCAACGTGCCTGCCGCATGGATGCCCAGACTGTTTATCGCGGCGTCCGCACAGAGCATGACAGAACCGGTGCAGCTCGTATCGGGGCATCCGCGATGGGGTGAGGTAGCGCTGGCGACCGACCACCCGGAACCGCGCTTCCAGCGATGGCGCTTCCTTGCCGACCTGAAACAGGAAGGCACATCGGTAGGCACCCACAGTGCGATGGACGTACCACTGCGCCTGCGCCCGGGACAATCGCGCACGGTGAGCTTTGTACTGGGCTGGCACTACCCGAACGTGGAGCGTTTCGGACATCCGGGCAACCTGTACACCCGCTGGTTCCGCAGCGCGTATGAGGTAACCCGATATGTCCTCCAGCGCCTGGACGCCCTCTGGGGTTGGACGCGCCTGTACCATCAGACGATGTACGAGTCCAACCTGCCGCCCCTGATGCTGGACGCGATAACCTCGCAGGCGGTCATCCCTCGCAGCCCCACGTGCTTCTGGTCAGAAGACGGCTATTTCGGCGCATTCGAGGGCAGCTACGCCTGCTGTCCTCTCAACTGCACGCATGTGTGGAACTACGCACAGACACATGCACGCCTCTTCCCCGAAATCGGGCGCAACATGCGCGAGAGCGACCTGCTGGTGTACCTGCACCCCTCTGGCGAGACCTCGCACCGCCAGCACGCCCCACATAACGCCTTCATCGACGGACAGTGCGCCACGATTTGCGCCGCCTACCGCGAACACCTGACCTCGCCCGACGACTCGTTCCTGCGCAAGGTGTGGGGCAGGGTCAAGCTGGCGACCGACTGGCTGATTTCCGCCATAGACCCCGACGAGGACGGCGTGCCTGCTGGACACCAGTGGAACACTTACGACTGCGCTGTGTCGGGCGCAACCACCTTCATCGGCTCGCAGTATCTGTGTGCGCTGGCGGCGGCGGAGCAGATGGCTCTGCGCATGGGCGACCAAGCATCTGCCCGACGGTACCGTCGTATCCGCGAGGCGGGTATGCGCCATCAGGACGCGCTGCTGTGGAACGGCGAGTACTACATCCAGAAGCCCGCTACCCCACCTGCAAACGACTACAACACGGGCTGCCACAGCGACCAGCTGCTGGGGCAGTGGTGGGCGCACCAGCTGGAGCTGGGCTACCTGTATCCCCGCGAGAGGGTGCGTCAGGCTTTGCAAGCGATCTACCGCTACAACTTCCGCAGGAACATGCACGGGCATACCCAGATACCCCGCCGTTACGTGCCCGACGATGAGGGCGGCTTGCTGATGTGCAGCTGGCCCCAAGGCGGTCGTCCGAACCCCTTCATTGTGTATGCTGATGAGGTGTGGACAGGCATCGAGTACGCTGTCGCGGGGCTGATGCTGTGGGAGGGGATGATACAGGAGGCGGTGGAGATCGTGAACACTGCCCGCAGTCGCTACGACGGACGCCGGCGCGACGGGCTGGACTCGGGACCTGGCGGCAACCCGTTCAACGAGCTGGAGTGCGGCAAGTTCTATGCGCGTGCGATGAGCTCGTTCGGGTTGCTGCTGGCGGCGCAGGGGCTGATTCTGGACACGCCGAACGGCGTGCTGGGTTTTGCCCCTCGCTGGCAGCCCGAAGACCATCGCTCCTTCTTTATTACGGGCACGGGATGGGGGCTGTTCACTCAGAAGCGCGAGCAAGAGACGCAACGCGAGGAGATACACCTGCGCTACGGTTCTCTGCGCCTGCGTGAACTGGTGTTCCAGCTGCCCGAGGAGGCAAGCCTGCGCTCAGCGGCTGTGCGTATCCACACGGGCGAGATACCTGCCTCCGCTTCAGCGAGGGGACATCTGGTTGTGCTTCGCCTCGCGCAGGAACAGCATCTCCGCGCACCTGCGCAGGTTGTAGTGCAGCTCAAAGTAGGGTAGCCTGCGCATCTGCGCCCTTCTGCCCCTCGCACTGACGTGACCCAGTGGATGCAACGGGGCGTGCCTTCCTCTGGAGGGTCACGCTCCGTCGTGACCCTCCGCAGTGGACGCGACGGAGCGCTTCATCATTTGGAGGGTCACGCTCCGTCGTGACCTGATGGCGGACGCGACAGAGCGCGTCCCCCGGCAAGCATTCACCTTCTGGAGGGTCACGCTCCGTCGTGACCCTGTGTGTGGACGCGACAGAGCGCGTCCCTCCAATTTGCCCTGTCGTGACCTGATGGCGGACGCAACGGAGCCTGCAGCTTGGGGGAAAATCCACACGAGCGGATTGGGCACACCGTGCAGGAAGTGCGGACGGCGCTGGCTAAACAGTATGCTGAAACGGTTAATACTACCGAAAGGCGAGGTGTCTCCCATCATGGCTCGCTTCCGCACAGAGTATGGCTATTTCACCGAACCGGGTGACGAATATGTCATCACGCGCCCCGATACGCCTGCACCTTGGGTGAACGTGCTATCCAACGGCGACTACGGGATGGTGGTCTCTCAGATGGGAAGTGGTTACAGCTGGCGTACGCACGCCAGTATGAACCGCCTCACCCGCTGGGAGCAAGACCTCGTGCGCGACCGCTGGGGGAAATATCTCTATCTTCGCGATGTGGATACGGGCGCGTTCTGGAGCCCGACCTGGCATCCGTGCGCCGGCAGTCTGGAAACCTACCGCGTGCGGCACGGATGGGGCTACTCGGTCTTCGAGGGCGAGTATCAGGGAGTGATGAGCGAATTGACGCAATTTGTTCCTCTGCACGACCCCTGCGAGGTGTGGATTCTGCGCCTACACAACAGGGGCGAGGTAGCGCGCCGCCTGCAGGTCTTCTCCTATCTGGAATGGCTGCTGGGAACTGCTCCCGACTGGCACCGCGAGTTCCGGCGCCTGTTTATCGAGACTCGCTACGACCCAACACACGGCGTCTTGCTGGCAACCAACGTGCTCTGGGACCTGCCCGGCAGGGGAAACACGCACTGGAACAGCAGCTGGGACTACGTAGCGTTCCATAGCGCGTCGTGCCTGCCCGCGGGCTTCGACGGGGATAAGCGGGCGTTCCTAGGCAGATACGGTGACCTGGATGCACCCCGCGCCGTGCGAGAGGGTAGGTCGTTCGGCACGCAGGGGCGATGGGATGACCCTATCGCCAGTCTGCAGGTGGTTCTGGAGCTGGCGCCAGGCGACACGGTGGCGGTCGCGTTCGTGCTCGGCGCAACGGAGAGCGAGGAACAGGCGCTTGCTCTGGCAGAGAAGTATCGTCACCTGCCTGCCGTGCATGAGGCGCTCGCCGAGGTGAGGCGCTTCTGGAAGGAGACTGTGGGCGGACTGCAGGTACACACGCCCGACGACGCCGTGAACCTGATGGCGAATGGCTGGCTGGCGTATCAGGCAATTTCCTGCCGATTGTGGGCGCGCACTGCTTACTATCAGACGGGCGGCGCCTACGGCTATCGCGACCAGCTGCAGGACAGCCTCGTGTGGCTGCTGCTGGGACAGCCCGAGCGCACCCTAGAGCAAATCCGTCTGCACGCGGCGCACCAACACGCGGACGGCACCGTGCTCCACTGGTGGCATCCGCTGGCGGAGCAGGGCTTGCCCTCCTACTACAGTGACGACCTGCTGTGGTTGCCCTTCGTCACTTGGCACTACCTGCAGGAGACACGCGACCTAGGATGCCTGCAGGAGGAGATTCCGTTCTTCGATGGCGGTTCCGCTACTCTGCTGGAGCACTGCCTGCGCGCTTTCGAGAAGGCGCTGAGCCGACGGAGCGAACGTGGCTTGCCGCTGATTCTGCAGGCGGACTGGAACGACGGTTTGAACGCGGTCGGCATCGGCGGGAAGGGCGAGAGCATATGGATGGCGCATTTCCTGCACTACCTGCTCGTGCGCTGGGCGGAGCTGCCCGTTCTGGACGAGCAGACCGCCAGCCGTTTCCGCGCCGAGGCGCGCGCCCTGCGCGAGGCGGTGAACGCGCACAGCTGGGATGGCAAGTGGTATTGGGGTGCCACGACCGATTCGGGCAGGAAGTTGGGCTCTGCAGAGTGCGTTCAGGGACGTATCTTCCTCAACGTCCAGACGTGGTCCGTACTTGCCGAGACCGCCCCGCCCGACCGCGCTGAGCAGGCGATGCAGTCTGCTCGCGAGCATCTGTACACTGATTACGGCGCGCTGTTGCTAGCGCCCGCATACAGCATTCCCGACCCCGAAATCGGCTACATTACCCGCTACGCCCCTGGCACGCGCGAAAACGGCGGCGTCTATTCGCACGCGGCGTGCTGGGCAGTGCTGGCGGAGCGCGAGCTGCATGGAGCCACTGCTGCATACCAGCTGTGGCGGAGCTTCTGCCCCCCCGTTCGGGGCATGGAGCCAGAGCGCTACGCTGCCGAACCCTACGTCATGCCAGGCAACGTGGACGGTCCTGACTCACCCTACGCGGGCAAGGGTGGCTGGACGTGGTATACCGGCTCTGCTGCATGGTATCTGCGCGCGCTGGTAGAGGGCGTGCTGGGCGTGCGGGCGACCTGGCAGGGGCTACAGGTGCAGGCGCAGCTGCCTGAGGGATGGGATGCTTTCCGTATTCAGCGACGGTTTCGGGGCGCCCTGTACGACATCCTCGTCCGCCGCGCACAGCCGGGAGAGAGGGCAGCGTACTTCGTGGACGGACAGCGCTGGCAGGGAGAGGTGCTTCCCGTGTTTGAGGCAGGCACAAGCCATCGCGTGGAGGTAGTGGTGGAGTAGGCTGCTCCACGTCATCTTTAGAACCAGCAGAACGAGGTCGCTTGCCGCGCTCAGAATAACAACCCTCAGGCGTTCGTCATAGAGGCACGCATCTCATCGCTTCCGTCATCAGGTCACGACAGGACAAATTGGAGGGACGCGCTCCGTCGCGTCCACACACAGGGTCACGACGGGCGCGGGTGCCAGGGCGCGCCATGTTGGTAGTCGCGCACGTCAGTGCGCTTCCTGTCATTCTGAAGTCTATGTTGTTTGTCAAGGAGAAGCACTCACGTGCTTCACTACAAGCTGTAGAGTTCGTCAGGTGCACTTTCGTGCTAGTAGTCGCGCACGTCCGTGCGACTTCTGTCATTCTGAAGCGCATGTTGCTCATCTAGGGGAAGCACTTACGTGCTTCACTACGAGCTGTCGTGCTAGTGGTAGCGCACGTCAGTGCGCTTCCTGTCATTCTGAGCGCTAGCGAAGAATCTCGGAGATGCTTCGCCTTCGGCTCAGCATGACAATCATGG
>JANWXG010000008.1 GCA_025057335.1 bacterium
TCTCGCGTGCGGAGACCTTCCGAATCACCTCCGCCTCCACTGGCTGGGGCGGATAGCGAAACAGGTCTTCCAACACAGCTTGAGCCGTCGCCAGTTCAGCACACCACAGGCAGCACAGCACGCACAGTAGTCTCTTCGTCGTCCCCATGGCACCTCTCCGCTCGCGGTCAACGCATTTCCTAATTCGCGACAACGCCCCGCAGCTCCCTGTTCCGAGGAACAAAGCGATGACGAACCACCGCGTGACAGGGGCAGTCCAGTGCCAAAATGCAGGATGTATGCGCACAGGGCGCGAATACTCTTTGTGAGGTGAAAACCATGCGAACGACTAAACTCCTCATTCGTTCAGGCAACGCTTCGCGAGAGTATTGCCCTCTGTCTCTCCCTGTCGCAGGAGAACCCGGACGCGCATACTGGCTTTCCTGGGGCAGCCTACAGCTGCCCGTACAGGCGACAGATGGGGAGCTGTGGTGTGTCATTCCAGAACTACCTGCTGACCAGACGGTCGTCGCCACACTGGAAGGGGCGGAAGGCGAACATCCGCACCGTGTGAGCGTGGAGGAGAGCGAAGACCGTATCGCTATCTACACCGATGGCAAGCTGTTTACCGCATACATCAAGGCAGGCAACCCTGCACGTCCCTGTTTCTACCCCGTGCGTGCTCCGGGTGGGGTCAGCGTTACCCGCCACTGGCCGATGCGCCATGACATACCTGGCGAGACCAACGACCATGTACACCACCGTTCGATGTGGATTGCTTTCGGGGATGTCAACGGCGTGGACAACTGGAGTGAGGAGCCGGGTCATGGCTACACCCTGCACCGGCAGACCCTACGCCTCTACAGTGGTATCGTGTGCGGCGGCTTTGAAACTCTGAGCGACTGGAAGGATGCACAGGGCACACAACTGCTAGAGCAGCGGTTAAGAGTGCGCGTCTTTCCTCTGCCCCACGAGGAGCACCTGATGGATGTGGAGGTTACCCTCACTGCGACCCAAGGGGACGTCCGTTTCGGAGACACGAAAGAGGGGGGCATCCTCGCTGTACGCGTAGCGTCCTCGATGGACGTGCCGCGTGGAGGACGCATCGAGAACTCCGAGGGCGGTATCAATGAGACGCAAACCTGGGGCAAGCGCGCACACTGGTGCGACTACAGCGGACAGGTGGACGGAGTGCCAGTCGGTATCGCTATCCTACAACACCCCTCCAGCTTCCGCCATCCGGCGTGGTGGCATGTACGCGACTACGGACTGATGGCAGTGAACCCGTTTGGGCTGGCAGCGTTCACTGGCGGACAAGAGCATGGCGAGTATACCCTACCCCGCGGGGAGAGCCTGCACTGGCGCTTCCGCGTATGTATCCACCGGGGGGACGCTACCGAAGGCAAAATTGCCTGGCGCTGGCAGGATTACGTGAACCCGCCCGAGGTGGAGGTAGCCGAATAGGGTGCCTTGCTCCACGAACGGCCGTGGGGAGGCATCTCCTCCCGAAACTGTGGTAAAATATGACTGACAACGATGCGCTGCGACCGCAGCGGGAGGGAACAGGATGTTCGGAAGCCTAGGCTTCGGCGAAGTGATGATGATCCTTATCATCGGACTGATTATCTTCGGTCCGAAAAAGCTGCCAGAAATCGGTCGTTCGCTGGGCAACGCGATACGCGAGTTTCGGCGTGCTTCCAACGACATCGTGAACACTCTCTCGCTAGACAACGACTACAGCACCTCCTCACGCCGAAGCTACTCCGACTACAGCGGCAGCTATAGCAGCCACTCCAGCTACGCCGAGCCGAGCAGCTATCCTGAACAGACCGTCTCTCAAAGCGACCTACCTGCGGATGACATCAACGTGGCTTCCAGTCCCGAAGAGCCATACGATATCCCTTCGGAGCAGACGAGCGTCGGGGACAACGGCGAGGCCGCTCCCTCCCGTAAAGTGCGCCCTCGCCAGCGCCGTGTGCTGACAGCGTATCGCGCGTCCGGAGCGCATCGGAATACACGAAGGAGAGTGTAAATGCACACCGTTCTGCTGATACTTCAGGTACTGTTCGCCATTGCGCTCATCTTCATTGTCGCGATGCAAACCACGCGACATGAAGGTCTCACGGGCACGGTAGGCGGGCAGGTGAGCTCGCAATTCCGGGGCAAGCTGGGACGCGACGAACAGCTGGCAATGGTGACTCGTTACATCGCCGTCGGCTTCTTCCTGCTCAGCTTGCTCGTAGCCATAACCAGCCCCAGATAACGGAGCAACGCGGTGTTGCACCGCTGGCAACACGCCGCTGCGATGGGATGGCATCTCCTCGTGGCGGCGTGTGTTTTTTGGAAGGTCGCCTTCGCGCAGCAGGTGCTCTACTGGGGCGACATCATGCTCTACTTCCTACCGATGGCTACCTTCGTACAGCGCTGGCTCACACAGGGTGTGCTCCCTCTATGGAACCCTCATCTCCTTTTCGGACAGCCTTTCGTGGGCAACCCGCAGGAGTGGCTCTTTTATCCGTCGAGCCTGCTACTTCCCGTGTTGCATCCTGCGCGCTACCTCTCCTACAACACGTTGCTCCACCTGTGGCTAGGGGGAGTGGGCATGTGGTTCTTCCTGCGCACGCTGGGCTGCTCCCCTCGCCCCGCGCTGTTCGGCAGCACCGCGTGGATGCTGTGTGGAGCCTTCGTGCCCCGGGCGCAATTTCCAGGCATGTTCCAAAGCATCGCGCTCATTGGATGGTTGCTGTGGGCAGTGGAGCGCGTGCTGCACGAGGGCAAGGCGGGCAGAGTGGCTGTCCTGTCGGTCGTGACCACCTTCATGCTCTTGTCAGGACATGCTCAGGTAGCATACATGGCGTTGCTACTCAGCGTCGCATGGGCAGGCTGGCGAACTTTGCGAACGGGCGGTCGTCGGTGGCTGCCGCTATTGGCTGGCATTGCGGGGGGGATTCTGCTGTCTGCCCTACACTGGTTGCCGATGCTGCAGCTACTGCACGAAACCCCCCGTATACAACTCAGTGTGCAGGGCGCCAACCGCTTCCCCCTGCGTCCGGAGCAAATCCCCCTGCTGTTGATACCCGACTTGTATGGCACGCCCTGGCAGGGCAACTGGCTGGGCAGGGGCAACTATTGGGAGTCCGCTTACACAGTAGGGCTTCTGCCTCTAATGGCAGCCATCGGTGGTCACCGATTTCGCCCAGAAGCGCGCTTCTGGCTCGCCGTGGCAGTGCTCAGCCTGTGGCTGGCACTAGGTACTTCAGGAGGGCTGTACCTCGTCGCTTACTATCTGCTGCCGGGAATGAGGGCGTTCCATGACCCCGCGCGTTGGCTGGTGCTGGCGGACTTTGCCTTGTGTACCGCTGCTGCACTGGGCTGGGAACACCTGCGCTTTTCGCGAAGATGGTTGATGCTGCCCCTTGTGATGGCGCTCCTCGCTGTACTCTGGAGCTGGCAGGGAGATAACCTCACGGACTGGGCGGCAGGGCGCGACGTCATTCGTGCCAGTCGTCCTGAGACTATCTCATCTGAGCTCGTTGCCTCGGCGCACGCGACAGCCGTCCACGGCTGCCTGCGAGGTGTTGCGGTCGCTTCCCTCGCCGTAGCGACCCTGCGTCTCGCCCTGCCCTGGCGATGGTGGGTAAGTATGGCGCTGACCCTGATGGAGTTGCTCCCCTTTGCCATGGCTGCCAACCCCACGACGGATATGGCAACCTTCAGTCGGGCGCCGACCGCCGCCCAGACCGTGCTTCAGACCGGAGGCAGGCTCCTTGTGCCCGACCCAGCTCCCATGTGGCGCCAGTACGTCAGCTATCTGCGCTACGGCTCCGCTTCGCCAGAATACCTGCGTCGCTGGCAAGAGATGCTGGGGTCCAACATCGGCATGATGTGGGGGGTATCTGAAGCCTCAGGATATGAGCCCGTCACGGTGAGAAGAGCGGTACGATACTACTTTCACCTCGCGCAACGGTGGAAACAGTTGCCCACTGACAGCCTCTTGCTTCGGGATTTGCAGCGGGCGGGCGTGGGGGCAGTAGCTACGGGCAAAGACGCTGCCCACTGGCGCATATTGCCCCTGCCGCATCCGCCGATTCGCGCCAGAACCTCCTCCTCAAACCAGCCGCTTGCAGTGCGCGACCTGTCGCCTCAGCGCGTGGAGATATCGAACGTTCCTGCAGGCGAACTGATACTAGCGGATACCGCCTACCCTGGCTGGCGAGTGCAAATAGACGGGGTCCCGCGTTCATGGCGCGTCGCTGAGGGCGTTTTCCGCGCAGTCACGGTATCTACCCCTTCCGCCCGCGTCATCTGGCAGTACGAACCTGACAGCTTCCGCATCGGGCTATACCTCTCCTTGCTGGGGTGCAGCCTCGTGGTAGGGACAACCGCCGCGAGCCTCCTGGCAGCTTGGGCGTCCGTCGCGCGCACGGAAGGATAGCACAGGAAAACGCCCGCCTCATGCGGAAGTGAAAGGAGCGATATCCCTTTTAGGAGGTTAACCAGATGGCAACATCTTCCGATACGCGCCGAGTGATTGTGCTTATTGGCGACGGGATGGCTGACCGACCGCATCCCGCGCTGGGTGGCAAGACCCCTCTGGAAGCCGCGCACACACCTAATATGGACCGCATCGCCGCCGAGGGGGAAACGGGCATCATGGACTTGATTGCCCCCGGCGTACGCGTCGGCAGCGACACGGGACATCTGGCACTGCTTGGTTACGATCCCTATGCCGTATACACTGGGCGAGGTCCCTTCGAGGCGCTCGGTGTGGGAATGGAAGTACGTGGTGGCGACATCGCCTTTCGGTGCAACTTCAGCACTGTAGACGACAACATGGTGGTGCTCGACCGACGCGCCGGGCGCATCACGGAAGGCACCGACCTGCTGGCAGCAGAGGTCAACGGGATTTTTATCGAGGACGTGCAGGTCTTCTTCAAGGAGTCGGTCGCTCATCGCGGTGCGCTCATCCTGCGCGGTCCTGGGCTGTCTCCCAAGGTGACTGATGCCGACCCACACGCCGAGGGCGAAAAGGTGCATGAAGTGCAGGCGATAGACCCCGACGATGCTGCTGCCCGACGTACTGCCCGCATCGTGAATCAGTTCGTGCGCCTCAGCTACGAAAAGCTGAAGAACCATCCGGTGAACCGAAAGCGGGTCGAGCAGGGCTTGAAGCCTGCCAACATCATCCTGCCCCGGGGTGCCGGTGTCGCGCCTAGCATCCCCGACTTCAACGCGCACTACAGCCTGAAGGGCGCATGCGTTGCTGAGACAGGGCTGATTAAGGGCATTGCCCGCTTCGTGGGGTTGAACGTGCTGGAGGTGCCTGAAGCGACTGGCGGGCTGGATAGTGACGTGATGGCAATGGGGCGCAAGGTGGTGGAGGCGTTGCGAGAGCATACTTTCGTGCTCTGCAACGTGAAAGGACCCGATGTCGCCGCGCACGACCACAACCCGCAGGCGAAGGTGGACATCATCCAGCGTATCGATGAGATGCTGGGCTGGATACTCAGCCAGATAGACCCCGCGACCACCTACGTGGTGGTCTCTGCTGACCATACGACCGCTTGCTCCTATGGCGACCACACAGGAGAGCCTGTGCCCATCGTGATATGGGGACCTGAGATGCGCACCGATGACGTAACGCAGTTCGGCGAGCGTGCCTGCGCGAAGGGCGGCTTGGGACGCATTCGCGGCAAAGACCTCGTGCCGATGCTCACTAGTCTACTGGGGGTGCAGGAGAAGTTTGGTGCCTGACCTACCTGCTGTTGCCGTTTTAGGAGCAGGGAGCTGGGGCACTGCGCTGGCTCTGCTGCTGGCAAAGAAAGGGGTGCAGGTGGCGCTGTGGGCGCGCGACCCCAGTCTGGCGGATGCCATCCGTCGGGAGGGCAGAAACCCGCGCTACCTGCCCGATTTTCCCCTCCCCCCTTCGATTCACCCGACCAGCGACCTTGCCGAAGCCGTCTCGGATGCTGAGGTACTGGTGTTCGCTGTGCCCGCTGCTGCACTGCGCGAGGTCGCTTCCCTCGCGCGCACGCATCTCCCTTCCCCCCGACTGGTGGTCTCCGCGGCGAAAGGTTTAGAAGCCGACGGTAGTCGCCCGTCACAGGTGTTACAGACGAGCCTTGGAGAGCGGTGTGGCGACCTCGTGGCGCTCTCTGGACCCAACCTGGCGCTGGAACTGGCTCGTGAAATCCCCACCGCCACCGTGGTGGCTTCCTCCAACTCCCATGCTGCCAGGCAAGCACAAACCCTGTTCATGCATCCCTCCTTGCGGGTGTATACCAATCGCGATGTGGTGGGCGTGGAGCTGGGCGGTGCGCTCAAGAACGTGCTCGCTATCGGCGCTGGGATTAGCGACGGCATGGGTTTCGGCGACAATTCCAAGGCGGCACTGGTCACCCGCGGGCTGGCGGAGATGGTGCGGCTGGGGGTTGCCCTTGGCGCGGAGGAGCGCACCTTCATGGGGCTGTCGGGGGTTGGCGACCTGTTTGCCACCGCCGCGAGCCACCTCAGCCGTAACTGGCGCGTGGGTTATGGGCTTGCTCAAGGTAAGCCACTCGCGCAAGTGCTGGAAGAACTGAAGCAAGTCGCCGAGGGAGTGCCCACCACCTTCGCCGTGTGCGGACTGGCGCAACGGCTGGGCATCGAAATGCCTATCGCGCAGACCATCCGCGCTGTGCTGGAAAGGCAGCTCTCCCCTCATGATGCCATCCGCGAGCTAATGCTGCGCACTCCCAAAGAGGAGTGAGGTGCCTCAGGCGTAACACACAGGGAAAGTAGTTGAGATTTCCGCTCGGAGTGTGGAACAATTCTGTACGCGGGTGTTTACAACGGTCTGTTTGGCAAAAGGCTCCGTGTCGGCTGCGGTTGGAGTGCAGTTCGTGCGCTTTGGAGGTCATTTGACGATGTTGGAGAGATATTACACCTGGCAACAGACTACCTCAACGAACCTGCCACCGATAGACCACAGCTTTCTGTCGGAGATGACGGGAGGCGACCTCGAGTTCGAGAAGGAACTGTTGCAGGAGTTCCTGAAGACGGTTCCCAGCCTGCTGGAGCAGATACACACGGCGATAGAAGCGGGCGATGGCGCTGCGCTATCGAGTGCAGCTCACACCCTGAAAGGCAGTGCGCGGGCGGTTGGTGCCCACAGGCTTGCTGAGGTGGCTCTGGCAGTAGAGATTGCAGCAAAGGAACAGCGCCTAGACAAGGCAGCAGACGCCGAGCGGACGCTCACCGCGGAGTGGCAGCAGGTGCAGCATTACATACAGCAACTGCTTCTGCGAAGCGCTGCCTAACTGAAGCAACCTACTGCAGAGGGCGCGAAGGGTTTTCCCTGCGCCCCTACCCTCTCCCTCCTACCTTTACATCCCCTCTCTCGGAAGGATATAATGCTACTGATATACATCACCCCAAGTTGAGGAACATCACATGAACCGAAGACTACCCGAGTGGTTGACCATTCGCGCCCCGCGTCCGGGGCAGATACAGGAAGTAGACAGCCTCATCAAGGGACTGAAACTGCACACGGTCTGCGAGAGTGCGCGCTGTCCGAACCTCACCGAGTGCTGGGGGAAGCGCACTGCGACCTTCATGATACTGGGCGATGTCTGCACACGCGCCTGCGGATTCTGCGCCATTCGCACGGGACGTGGTGAAGAGGTAGACCTACTGGAACCCCGGCGCGTCGCTCTGGCAGCGAAGCACCTCGGGCTGAAACATGTGGTCATCACCTCCGTAGCGCGGGACGACCTCCAGGACGGCGGCGCTAGTCAGTTCGCTGCGACCATTCGTGCGGTGCGCCACGAGATACCCGGCGCGATTGTAGAAGTGCTCACCCCAGACTTTAAGGGCATCCGATGGTGCATTCGAACGGTAGCCGATGCCAGCCCCGACATCTACAACCACAATGTAGAAACCGTAGAGCGCTTGCAGAGTGTGGTGCGTCCTCAAGCGAAGTATTGGCGCTCCATCGACCTACTATACTACGTGAAACGTCACTATCCCCATATCTACACCAAGTCGGGGTTAATGGTGGGCTTGGGCGAGACGCGCGAAGAGGTTATCCAGACCATGCGCGACCTGCGCGATGCCGGAGTAGATTGCCTCACCATTGGTCAATATCTGCGCCCCACTATGAATCATCTGCCTGTCGTCGAGTATGTGCATCCGAGAGTGTTCGCCGAGTACCAGCGCATCGGCGAGGAGATGGGTTTTCTGTTTGTGGCTTCCGCTCCTTTCGTGCGCAGTTCATACAACGCTGAGGCGTTCTCACGCCAGGTAATGGCGCACCGATTGGCTCAGCTGGAAGCGCGCCAGGGGAGTGCTGAGAGACTTTGACACGTCGTACTCTCCCGCGATACATCACCTGGATAGTGGTGTGGGCGCCAGCAGGGGGGATATGTCTCCTCTGCGCCATATACTTGTGGCAGGCGATGCCCCATCTGGAACGGCAAGCGATAGAGGCAAGTATCGCCTGGTTACAAAACGAATGGAGAGTGCCAATCTCGGTAGCACGTGTCCGCGCCGACCTACGACGGAGCCAGGTGAGCCTACATCACCTACTCCTCCGAGACCCTACCGCTCCCCAGCGAACACTCATGGTGGCGCAAGAGGTGAAGCTGTTGTACCTCTTCTCTGGAGAGCCAGTTATCGAGGTCACCCGACCTAGTATCCAGCTCGTGCGCTTGGCTGACGGCAGCTGGAACTTCTCACCTCTACTCCCCAAACGCCCCCCGCCCCCCGCAGAACGGTTCTGGACGGTTCGTCTCACCGACGCCACTCTTCACCTAGAAGACTACAAAGTGCGCCCTACGCTGCAAACGACCTTGAGGGGAATACGCGGACTAGTTCGCTCAGCAGCGGGCGTTACGACGTTCGGCCTCGAAGCGCCTCACACCTATCGCACACAAGTTCATGGATGGCTGTATGACGGGAGTTTGCGACTGCGAGTGGATGCGACTGAGGTGCCGGTGAAGCTGCTGCTTCGGTATCTGCCTGCATCTTCTGTAGACCCTGGCGATGCAAGAGCATCGGGGACAATCTGGGTATTCAACACTCCCCAGAAGCGCTGGCATTACTACGGTAAAGTGCAGGTACACGCAACGGAAGCGCGATGGCGCCTCCATCGAAGCACAATCCTCCTGAACAATGTGAAAGGTTCTGGAGAGATAGAGACGGGATGGGCGCGCTGGCAAGTAAAGGCGAATGTGGGGACTGGGCGTGTACAGGCGTCAGGCAGTGTGCAATGGCAGCCTCGGTTGAACCTGCAGGTATCCGCTCAACTTCGGCAAATCCCTCCTGCAACACTTCGCCCTTGGCAACGCCGGTACATCTCGTGGTTGACGCCGAGGGCTCCTGTGGATGCTACGCTGTTGCTGCTGGGCACGCCACAACAGCCTTACCTGCGGGGTGAAGTGCGCACGGCGCAAGCCAGCGTGCAGAAGATGGATGTACAAGATTTTACCAGTAAGATTATACTGAATTCTCGTCAAATTTTCCTCCCTGCGGTTGCCTTCCGCACCGCCGGAGGCAGCGTGACAGCGCAGGGCATCTGGTGGAGGGAGAACAAGCGCTGGCAGTTCGTCATGCAGTGCAACGCGGACAGGGTAGACCTCTCTCGCCTCCGTCCCTATGCACCTTCGCAGATGCGTGGCGTATTGCGCGCAAGAGCGCTCGCCTTTGGCAGCCCGCAGCATCCGCAGGTTGTAGCAAATGTGTGGGGAGAACGAATGGCTGGTGAGCGCTGGAGATGTGACCGTGCACTCGCTCGAGTGCGCTGGACGCCATCGTCGCTCACTATCGACGGAGCGATGCTGGAAGATTGGACAGGCGTCGCCTACGTGTCAGGGAAGATAGACCTCACGCAACAGCGCCTCGCTCTACGTGTGCGCGCAGACGAGATTGCTTTGGCGCCCTGGGTAGAGCGTCTCTTGCCCCAACGGCAACGTGAGAGTGAGGTTCCTACGGCGTGGGTATATGCGCGCGGCGAGATTGAGGGCACGCTACGACAACCGCTGTTTCGCGGCATCGTGGAGGCAGTGGATATACGGTGGCGCCGTTGGACACTCGATTACCTCGTCGCACGAGTGGAAGCCTCTACGCGAGGAGTGCGCGCCCTCGGTGGGATAGCGCGTCGCCCGCCGATGGAGATAACGTGGCAGGGAGAACTGACCCACCCCCTGGACACGGAGGAAGCACATCTCTCAGCCCATGGCGCAGCGAATCACCTGGACGTGCAAGAGCTGCTTGCTGCTCTGCAGGAACCCTCCGAGCAAGAGGGGGCTAGCCCAGTAGAAGCGGTGGGCAGAGCCTTCTTCCATATCGAAGGACATCTGCGCTCTCCGCGCTTCCAACTTTCACTCAGCGCCCCTACCGCACAGATCCGCGACTGGAACCTCACCGACCTCAGAGGGACAGTGGAATACCACGATGGTTCGCTCAAGGTCAGCGACCTCTCTGCGCGGCTGGGCGAAGGCGCGGTACAAGTGCAGGGGGAACGTGACCAGCAGGGTAGATTGTTGCTGCGCATTGAGGGCGAGCGTCTTCCTCTCGCTCAGATACAACCCCTCTTGCCCAAGGAGTTGCCTCGGGAGATCCGTGGCGAGGTGTCCGCGAGTGGCTTCCTATCAGGCACACAACAGGAGCCTGAGCTGCATGCCCAGCTGCAACTGCGCGAGGTGCATTGGGATACTCTGCAGTTCTCCGAGGGTTCTGCTCAACTGGAATGGCGCAATGGGAGGTGGAGCGCGCAGGACGTGCGGCTCACTCACGAAGACAGCGAGGTGCATCTGCGTACCATCCGATTCTCGCCGCAACCGCAGAACATAGAAGCTGAAGGCGTCATGTCCCTCTCTGCGCTAGAGAGATGGGTTCAGCGCCTGATGGATAGCGTTTGGCTGGAAGAGAAGGTGCCTCAGCTGGGTAGGGTGTTGCGTGAGGTAGGGCGCATCACAGGCAGCGCCACCGTTCCTTTTCGCCTGCAGGGCGAAGGGGGACACTGGGCAATGCAAGCGACCGTTCAACTGAGTAACCTGGAGCTGGACGGGAACGCGCTAGGCATGTTGCAAGCGCAGATACGCCGGGATACCCAAGGAACGTGGCAAATCCCGGAGATGGTCCTGCAAAACGGTGAGCATCGGCTCACTGCTTCAGGGATGTACCAACGCGATGGCGTCATGCGTTTGAGCGTGGAAGCGTACAACTTCGACCTCTCGTGGTTGCAACGATGGTTGCCTTCCACGACCGAGCTGCGGGGTAAGCTGGAAGCCGCTACGCTCGACGCCGAGGGCAGTGTTGACTCCCCGACCGTGACACTCACTCTGGCGCTCAGGCAACCGCAGTGGGGAGCGTTACGTGTCGAGCGGATGATTACCAGTAAGGTGAGGCTCTCGAATGGAGAGGTTCAACTGGGGGAGGTGATACTTGCTCAGCCCGGTGGGCAACTGCGCATATGGGGTACCCTCCCCTTCCGTTGGGAGCCGCTGAGCATCCCTGAGGAGGTGCCTCTCGATGTGCACTTCGAGGCGGCGCCGCAACCGCTGAGGGCTTTGCTAGCGTACCTGCCGGCGGCGGAGGTGACGGAGGTAGGAGGACAATGGACGCTTCGAGCCTCCCTCTCTGGGACGCGCCGCGCTCCACAGCTCGCCGGAGAATTGCGCATAGAAGCCGACCGACTTCGCGCGGCAGCTCTTGCCACAGGGCTGCGCGACGTGCGTGCAGTTGTCCAACTCGCTCACAACACCGTTCGCCTCGCCGAGTTTTCCGCAGTGGGTGACACGCCACGCGGGGGGCGCCTCGTCGGCTCAGGAACGTTGCAGTTCGGAGGAGGACAACCAGAGCGGCTCGATGCCACCCTGCGTCTGGAAAGATTCTGGTTGGCAGAGCAAAATCTCTCCGGTCAGTACGGCGAGGAGGTACGCGCTTTCCTCAATGCAGCGCTGAAAATAACCGGTAGTGTGGAAAATCCACAGGTTGCTGGTACCATCACGGCGACAGGAGGCGCCTTCGTTCTGCCGAGCAGCTTCCCCGAACAGAGGGCGGCACCCCGCCAGCTAGCGGTCAATCCCCAGTTCCAGCAGGTTGTATTGCGGATTGGCGAGAACATGTGGCTGAACAGCCCGCGCCTCTCTGCGCAGGCAGTAGGCGATATCGTTCTGAGCGGCACGCTACAGGAGCCAGTGATACACGGACAATTGGGTCTGGAACGAGGATATGTCTACTTCCCTACTGCCCGCTTCCGCTTGCAACCTGGTGGCTTCATCGCTCTGGACTACCCAGTGCCCGGAGACACCCCGTTCCGCGTCAGTGTGAACGTTCAGGCGAGCACTAATCTGAGCCTATTGTCTCCAGTGGGTGGCGTTCGACGATACGAGGTCACCGTGCTGGCGAACGGTACCATTACCTCGCCGGAGGGGCTACGCACCGAGTTCCGTTCCAATCCCCCCGACCTATCTGCCCAGCAGATTGCACGGGCTCTAGGTATTGGCACTATCGAGGAGCTACTCACAGGGCGCAATGTAGAACAGGTACTGCAGCGCGAAGTGATCAACCTGTTCACCTCCGCCTACGTGCCTCAGCTCTTCTCGCCTCTGGAGCGAGGCTTAGAGGAGGCATTGCAGCTACGCGAGTTTCGGCTCGAATACGGCAGATACGACCCCCTCGCGGTAACTTTGGTGAAACGGCTTGGGAGTGGTTTCAGTCTGAGTTACTGGCGAACGGTCTCCGCAGCACCTCGGGACAGGTATATCCTCAAGGTGCTGTATGAATTACCTGAGTGGGCTCGTTTGGCGCGTCGCCTGCAGATTAGCCTTTCGATCGACGAGCAGGAACAGTACCGATGGGGGATAGAAGGAAGTTTCCGCTTCTAGAGGGAAAGACTCCACCAACTGCGGCGGCGCGCACGTAGGTATTATCGATACATGGGAACGCTATGGCTTCTGGATACGATAAAGAGCAACGCCGTCGCCAGTTTGAATCGGTGGTTGACGCGTACTACGCGCGAATCTATCACCTGTTCTGCCACTTAGTGTCGGATACACATCTTGCGGCAGACCTGACGCAGGACACTTTTGTGAAAGCCTACGAGGCGTTTGGGCGCTTCCGCGGTGAAGCCAGCGTGTATACCTGGTTGTATCGAATCGCCATCAATGAGTATCGTTCATACCTACGTCGGCTTCGGCGAGAGCAAGAGTTCATTAGCCACTCGCTCGACGAGCCGGTAGAGGTTGAAGGAGAGAACCTGTTTGCCCAAGTACCTGACCCTTCGCCGTCAGCACTGCAACTGCTGGAGAAGGCGGAGCTCATACAGCGCATCCAGCAGGCAGTACAATCACTACCGCCGCGCTATCGCGCCTTCGCCGTGCTGCGCGACCTGGAAGGAATGAGCTACGAACAGATTGCGGAGGTGACGGGCTTACCACTGGACACCGTGAAAACACGCATTGCCCGCGCGAGGGCAATGCTGCGTCGGAAGTTAGAATCTTACTACAGAGGTTGACCGCTTTGCAGAGGGAGGGGACATTGGTTCGAACATGAGAGGACTACGGGTTGTGCTCTGCACCCTATTGGCAATCTTCGCCTTGTCTGCACAGGCCCAGCGCATCGCAGAGGTCGTCGTACGCGGCAATGTCAACGTGCCTCAAGAAGCTATCTTGGCTAAAATCTCTGCGAGAGTGGGAATGGATTTCGACCAGAGCGTGCTGGTAAGAGACCGCGCTGCGCTGCGCGATATGGGGTTCTTCAGCGACGTCATCCCACGAGTGGAGACTACCCCGCAGGGTGTTCGTGTCATCTACGAGGTGCAAGAGTATCCACGCATCAGTCAAGTGCGTATCACCGGTAACACCGTCTTCTCTACTCAAGAGATACTGCAGGTCATGCGCCTGCAGTCGGGAAAGCTGATGAACCACAACGACCTCGCTGCAGACATTGAGGCGATTACCCGCCTTTACATGCAGAAGGGGTACCTGGTGAACGTCGATACCGACAACCTCGGTCTCGACCGAGAAGACCCTACCATTCTGAACCTGCCGCTGCGAGAGGTGACCATCGAGGCGGTACGGATTGCTGGATTGCGCAAAACGCGCGAGCGAGTGGTGCGACGAGAGATGCGTCATACGCGCCCCGGCGCGTTGTACAACCTCGAGATGATTCAGAAAGACCTTCAGCGCGTGTATAATACAGAGCTGTTCGAGGACATCAGCTACCGAGCGGAGATTGGCTCCGACCTGGGCAAAGTGCTTGTCACTGTCAACGTTACCGAGCGACGCACGGGACTGTTCTCCATTGGAGCCGCCTACAACAACCGGCAGCAACTGGTCGGCTTTCTCGAGATGTACGAGACCAACTTTCGCGGCATGGGGCAGACGTTGGGGGTGCGCCTCGAGCGAGGCGGTCCTGCTAACGCCAACAGCTACGAAATCAACTTCGCGGAACCCTGGCTGGACCGCCGCAACACCTCGCTCTCGCTCAGCGTTTTCGACAAAACGCTGTATCGGTTCGGAAGAGGACTGTTCACCCCTGAACCAGGCGCCATCGGCGATGAAGACAGGTATGACGAACGAAGGCGGGGAGGCATCGTGACCCTTAGCCGCCCGCTCTCCGAAACCACTCGTGCTTTTGTCGGCTTGCGTACTGAATCGGTGCGTACGAACAACCCTGCCGTCTTGCCAACCGAGACTTTCATTAAACAAGACGGTACGGTGAACGCGCTGTCTCTGCGCCTCACGCACAATACGCGCGATGTCGACTTCGACCCGGCATCCGGCGGCTTCGACGCGGTGAGCCTAGAGTTTGCGCAAGCAGACCTGAAGGATATTGGCACAGCCATCGCGGGCGGGTTTACTGGGAAGGCAAACTTCAACAAGGTCTCGATTGACCTGCGGCGCTACTTCTCCCCGCAGGGGCGCCGACGTAACCTCACCGACAAACGCCACGTTTTCGCCATCCGTTTGTACGCTGGCAAGGCGTTCGGGAAGCTCCCCTTCTTTGAGCAGTTCTTCCTCGGCGGGTCGGAGACCCTGCGCGGCTACCCCGAAGACCGTTTTTGGGGGGAGAACATAGCGCTGCTCAGCGTGGAGTACCGTGCCCCTCTCGCGCAGAACCTTGTCGGCGTACTGTTTGTCGACGCGGGCGACGCTTGGGGTGGACGCTACGGCACCATCAGCGATTTCACGCAGCACTCTCGATTCCAGCTCCAAGTGGGGGCAGGCTTCGGCATCCGCGTGCGCACCCCCATCGGACCGCTGAGGTTGGACTATGGCTTCGGCAAGGAGGGCGCACGTACCCACTTCAGTATTGGCAACATCTTCTGAGATACTACGACAAGGAGGTACCCTGATGATACGGGTGTGTAGTCTGTTGTTCGCAGTGGCAGCGATGGTGAGCTGGCAGGTAGGCGCCTGGGCGCAAGGGCGCGGTGCCACTGGAGGATTCGGCGTCGTCGACCTGAAGCGAGTGGTCGACGAGTACGAGCAGCGCAAGGTGCTGGAAGGTCAGCTGCAACAGATACGCGACCAGATGCGCGCCAAACTGCAATGGAGAGCGAACAACCTCTTACTGGAAGAGGCAGAAATCGCCGAGTACGAACAGCTGAGCAGCATCACCAACCCTACTGACCAGCAGAGGCAGCGTTTGCAGCAGATAGAGCAGAAGTCGCAACAGCTCAACCGTGAGCTGTCGGAACTGCGTCAGAAGAACCCACCTTCTGAGCAAGAGGTGCAGCGCATCAATCAGCTCACTGCTATCGAGAACCGAAACAAGGAGGCACTCCTGCAGAGACAGGAGCAGTTTGAGCAGGAACTGAACACACGGCGCGAAGAGATGATCAACCAGATGTTGCAGGAAATCCGCAAGGCAGTTGCTGCCATCGCGCAAGAGAAGGGGTTGTCGGTCGTTTTCGACAGCGCCATGGTGCTGTACGCTGCTAACGACATCACCAGCGATGTCATCCGCCGGCTCAACAGGAAATAGGCTCTGGATTGCGCTGCTGGCAGTGCTCGTCGCGGGGGGAGCTCTCGGTGGATGCGCTCCGCGTCCCGCTCAGAGGATGGTATCGGTGCAGTGGCAGGCACTGTTGGTGTACCATCCGCTCTGGGAGGTACATAACCTGCGCTCTGAGACACGCTGGGACTCTGCTCTCCCCGACGTAGCCATCCCGCGAACACTCTATCTGCCCGCAGTCACCCTGCAGCCGATGCTGACGCCAGAAGCCGAACGCAGACGCCAGCAGGTGATGCAATCTGCCGCCCAGCAACAGCAGGCGCTGATGGCACGGCTACAACAGATGGAGATGCGTCGGTTACAAGAGGAGGTCGCGCAGCTCCATGCTCAGCAACGGGCGAAGGAAGCTCTGGCGCTACAAGAAGCGCTTTTGTGGGCGCAACGTGAGACCGAGCAAGCGCTGAGCCAGCATTACTGGCCTCAGGCGAATAGCGAGCTGCAACGACAGGTGCTACGTCGGCTCGTGCGCTTGCGTCACGACTTGCGCGACTATCTGCGCGAACGCTTACAACAGATAGAGGCACAGCAGGAGCTGTTCGCCGATACTCTGCGGCAGCGACTCGCAAGTATCGAGGAGGAAACCGCTCGGCGCCTGGATGAGCGCAAGCAAGAGGTGCAAAACGAGTTTGAACGCCAGCGTGAGCAGCTGCGCCAGCAGAGCGCCCAACGCCTGCAGATGGAGCAGACCCTTGCGAGCGTAATGGTGCGCCCCTTCGCGGTCAATGGTAAACCCGTTACCCTCCCCCTCGTCTCGCTACAGGCAGCGCCCGCCACGGAGTCTCGTATCCCGTCGCCGCGCTCGGTGCCTTTTCCGACTCGGCAGCAGATGCACCTCTGGATAGAGCAGGATGTGAAGCAGTGGGCGGAGGCAATCTGTCGCAAGCACCACTGGGTGCCAGTATGGCAGCAGCAGGCAGGCTTGCCCGATGTCACTGCTCAGATTGCTCAGGAAATGCAGGGAACCGCTCTATGAGGATTACTCTACAGGAGCTAGCGCAACGGTTGAACGCTCAGCTAGAGGGCGATGCCAAAACCCTCATCACTGGAGTCTCCTCCATTGAGTTTGCCCAAGGGGGAGATGTTGTATTCGCTGAGTCCCTTCGCTTTCTGCGTCTTGCAGAACGTTGCCCAGCATCGGCAGTCATCGTGTGGCGTGATGCCCCCTCGATCAACAAACCCCTCTTGCGTGTGGACTCGCCCAGAGAAGCTTTCCTAAAAGTACTGGAGCTGTTTGCTCCTCCACCCCACCATCCCCAAGGTATCAGCCCGAGCGCTATCGTCTCCGCCGACGCCTATCTGGCAGAAGGGGTAGCGGTGGGAGCAGGATGTGTCATCGAAGCGGGTGCTTGTATCGGACGAGGCACCGTGGTCTACCCGCTTTGCTACGTTGGCAGGGACGTGCAAATCGGGGAAGACTGCATCCTCTACCCCCACGTGACGCTCATGCAGGGAGTACGTTTGGGGAACAGGGTTATCGTGCATCCTGGCTCGGTGATCGGTTCGGACGGCTTTGGCTACGTATGCGTCAATGGAGAACACCGTAAGGTGCCGCATCTCGGCACGGTAGAGGTGGGAGATGACGTGGAGATTGGCGCCAACGTGTGCATTGACCGCGCGAAAACAGGGGTCACTCGTATCGGCTCGGGCACCAAGATTGACAACTTGGTGCATATCGCACACAACGTGCAGGTGGGAGAAGGCTGTCTCTTAATTGCGCAGGTGGGCATTGCGGGTAGTTCTCGCTTGGGACGCAGTGTTGTCTTGGCGGGGCAGGTAGGAGTGAGCCACCGGGTGACCATTGGTGACGGGGCCGTGGTGGCTGCTCAATCGGGGGTGGCAGGCAACTTGGCAGGAGGACAGCGCTACTTCGGCAGCCCCGCCCGTGAGCACATGAAACAGCTGCGCCTGATGGCTTACACGAGCCGCCTACCCGAGCTCTTCGAGCGGGTCAAGGCTATCGAGCGGCAGTTGCGTTCCCCTGGGGAGGAGGAAAATGGCTAACCAGCACACACTACAGCGCCCCGTCTGCGTGGAAGGGGTGGGTATGCACACCGGTAAGCGGTGTCGCGTCACGGTGAAGCCCGCTGAAGAGAATGCGGGGATTGTCTTCCACCTCGCTGGGGAATGTATCCCCGCCCTCGCCGAATACGTGGTCTCTACCGACCGCTGCACCACCTTGGGCAGAGATGGCGTGCGGGTGATGACTGTGGAACATCTGCTGTCCGCACTGGTCGGGACGGGGATAGATAACGCACACATTGAGGTGGAAGGGGAGGAGATACCCGTTCTAGATGGCAGCGCGATGCCTTGGGTGGAGCGCCTTTTAGACGCTGGGTTGTGTGAGCAGCGTGCTCCCCGCCAGCGAGTCCAGCTGGTGCGACCGGTCTCGGTGATGGCGGGCGATAGGGGCATCTGGGCCATGCCCCACCCAGAAAGGTTGCTGATTGCTACCGTGCACTACAGCCACCCGCTGGTCGGCACGCAGGTAGCGTGGTTTGCTCTGGATAAAATAGACTATCGCGAAGAGATAGCGCCTGCACGCACCTTCGGCTTCTGGGAGGAAGTCGAATCCCTGCTTGCGCGGGGCAGGGCGTTGGGAGGCAGCTTGGACAACGCCCTTGTCATCTTCCCTGACCGTTACAGTGCCTCCCTTCGCTTCCCTGACGAGGTGCTGAGGCATAAGGTGTTAGACCTTCTTGGCGACTTGGCGCTGGTGGGCGTGCAGGTAGAGGCGCTGTTCGTGGCGGTAAAACCCAGTCATACCTTAAATACCGCCTTCGCGATGGCACTCCGACAGACAATCCTGGGGGAGGTGGAACAATGATAGGACCGAACGGTGTTCTGGATGTGGAGGCGGTGCGTCAGATTTTGCCGCATCGCTACCCCTTGCTGTTGGTAGACCGCATACTGGAGTTGGAACCGGGGAAACGGGCTGTGGGCTTAAAGAACGTGACCATTAATGAAGAGTTCTTCAACGGACACTTCCCCGGTCAAGCCATCATGCCGGGCGTGCTGGTAGTAGAGGCGATGGCGCAGGTCGGAGGGGTGTTGATGCTCTCCTTGCCAGAGCATCGCCATAAGTTGGCATATATCGGCGGTATCGACAAAGTGCGCTTCCGCAAGCCTGTGGTGCCCGGCGATACGCTCATCACCGAGGTGGAGGTACTGCGTTTTCGGGGCAGCACAGGAAAGGTGCGCGTGGTCGGGCGCGTGAACGGTCAGGTGGTTGCCGAAGCGGAGCTGATTTTCGCTCTGGTAGACCCCAAAAAGAACGGCAGCCGCCCCCAAGAGCAGATAGCGAACGCCACTGCTGAAGAAGGGAACACTCCATGATGGGCATACAGACAATGGCGCACTCCAAGATTCACCCGACAGCCATCATCCATCCGACCGCCGAAATTGCGGAGGATGTCGAGATAGGTCCCTACAGTATCGTCGGTGCCCACGTGTACATCGGCGAGGGCACTATTCTCGAATCGCACGTGGTAGTGGAAAAGTGGACGACCATCGGTGCACACTGTCATATCTTCCACAGCGCCATCCTGGGAGGACCACCTCAAGATACCAAGTTCAAGGGCGAGCGCAGCTACTTGCGCATCGGCAACCGCAACATCATCCGTGAATTTGTAACCATCCACCGCGCTACGGGCGAAGAGGAAGCGACCGTCATCGGCGACGACAACATGATTATGGGCTACGTCCATATTGGACATAACTGTAAACTGGGCAACGGCATCATCATCGCGAACCAAGCAGGGATTAGTGGACACGTTGTCGTGGAGGACCACGTCGTCTTCGGAGGCATGGTCGGCGTGCACCAATACACCCGCATCGGCAAACTCGCGATGCTAGGAGGGATGTCGAAGGTCGTGCAGGACGTGCCTCCCTTCATGATGGTGGACGGACGCCCCGCAGAGGTGCTCGACCTCAATATTATCGGTCTGCGTCGTCACGGCGTTCCTCCAGCTGTGCGGGCGGGACTGAGACAGGCGTACAAACTGCTCTACCGCTCCAAACTGAACATGTCCCAAGCGATTGAGGCGATTGAGGAGGAAGTGGAGCCCAGCCCTGAGCGCGACTACTTGCTGGACTTCCTGCGCAGCATCCGTAAGGGCTTTGGGGGACGTGCCAACGACCCCCGCGGGATGCGGTGAGCATTGCGGTGACCATTGTCTGTGTAGCGGGTGAAGCGAGCGGCGATGCCAGCGGCGCAGCGCTGTTGCGAGTAGTGCGCCAGCACTTGCCCCAGGTGCGCTTTTGGGGCATCGGCGGACAGCATCTACGAGAGGTGGGTGCGGAGTTGTTATACGACAGCAGTCGTTGGGGAGCGGTTGGGGTGGTCGAGTCGCTACGGCTTGTCCCTGCGCTCTGGCTCGCACAACAGCGCCTAAAGCGTCGGCTGACACAGCAACCGCCACATCTGCTGGTGCTGGTGGATTTTGGAGCCTTCAATGTGCCTCTGGCGAAATGGGCGAAGCGCAGAGGCATCCGAGTGTTCTACTATTTTCCGCCAGGCTCCTGGCGCCGCCAGCTCCCGCGCCATACAGACCTACCACACTGCACCGACTGCATCGTCACGCCGTTTCCCTGGTCGGCTCAGCTGCTCCGGCAAGCAGGAGCCAACGCACACTTCGTGGGGCACCCGTTGCTAGACCGCGTGCGCCCCACGCTCAGCGTGGAGGAATTCTGCCAACGACTGGACTTAGCGCCCGAAGGCTTGCGCATCGGACTGCTACCGGGTAGTCGGCGTCAGGAGGTACGTGCCCTGTTGCCTACCCTGCGCGAGGCGGCGGAACAGCTGGCTCGCCAACACCCAGAAGCACAGTTCGTGATAGCGCTGGCGCCATCGGTGCAAGAAGAGGAGGTGCGCCAAGCCTTCGTAAGCAGCAAGGTTCAGTGGCGGATGGTGCGGGGAATGACTTACGAGGTGATGGCGCATAGCCATCTTCTTTGGTGCTGCTCAGGCACAGCGACGCTGGAGGCAGCCATACTGGGCACGCCGATGATTATCCTGTATCGCGGCTCGCGGCTGATGGAGTGGGAGTACCACCTGCGCAAGCGCTGGCTGAACCTCACGTTTATTGGTTTGCCGAACCTGATAGCGGAGCGGGGCATCTGCCCGGAACTAGTTCAGCACGATGCCGTACCAGCAAACATCGTGGCGCACACCATAGCACTTTTGCCAGGTACGGAAGCATACCATGCACAACAGAAGGCGCTCCAAGAGGTAAAATCGGTACTAGGAGAACCCGGTGCCACCGCACGCGCAGCGCGCCTGTTGATAGAGTGTCTAGGTGTGAACTATGTCTCAGCGAGTTGACAAACAGCTACAGAAACGCCTCTGGCAAGACCTGCGCCCGCATGTGAAATACATCGTGCTCGGATTGGTGTGCGCCGCAGGAGCACAGGCGATTACCCTTCGCATCTATGCACTCACTCGGGACGTCATCAACGCAGCGCAGCAGTATCAGGATGTGAGCCTGCTCAACCAAGTGAGCCTCATTGTCATCTTCGCCTTTTTCCTCAAGTTCATTTTCGCTTATGGGCAAACTTACTACCTCTCGCTGGCGGTCAACCGTTTCACGATGCGCCTGCGAGAGCGGGTGTACGAACACCTGCAAAGCCTGTCGCTTTCGTACTTTACCCATCGCCGCACTGGGGCGCTGATGTCGGTGCTGACAAACGACATCAACGCTATCTCGGCGGGGGGCGTGCTGTTGAAAGACATGGTTGCCGCGCCCATCGGGCTGGTAGGAGGGCTGGTCTGGCTGTTTGTTATCTCCTGGAAGCTGTCGCTCATTGCGGTCATTGGGGTGCCCCTGATGGCTCTCATCATCCGTGCCATCGGCAAGCGTATGCGCCACATCGGACAGCAGACGCAGCGGCGTCTGGAAGACATGACCGCCGTGATGCAGGAGACCATCGCGGGCGTGCGCACTATCCGTGCCTTCGCCACCGAAGCAGCGGAAATCCGGCGGTTCAAAGAGCGCAACTATCTGTCGTATCGAGCGATGATGGACGGCGTACGTGCAAGCGCCGCTCTGCGCCCGTTGATCGAGCTTATCGGCGCGGGCGGTATCGCTTTCGTGCTTTGGTATGGCGGGCACCAGATTGTGCGCGGTGAGCTGGACTTCGGCGGTTTGGGCAGCTTTCTTCTGACGTTGAACCTCGTTGCACAGAGCATGCAGACGCTCGGCAGCATCAACGTCACTCGCCAGCAGGTATTGGCGGCAGCAGAACGGGTGTACCATGAAGTGCTAGATGTACATCCTGAGGTGCAGGAGCTGCCAGGAGCACCCCCCATGCCTCCGATTGTGGGACATGTGCAGTTCGAGAAGGTCAGCTTCGCCTACCACCGTGGAGGGAGGCTGGTGCTGGACAACATCTCTTTTGAGATGAAGCCCGGCATGGTGGTGGCAGTCGTCGGACACAGCGGCGCAGGCAAAAGCACACTCGCTGACCTCATCCCCCGCTTCTACGACCCCACCTCTGGGCGCGTGCTCATCGACGGAATAGACATCCGCACGGTGCAGATAGCCTCCCTGCGCAAGCAGATTGGCATCGTGCCTCAGGAGACCATCCTGTTCGCAGGCACTATCCGCGACAACATCGCCTACGCCGTGCCCGACGCCACAGAGGAGCAAATCATCGAGGCAGCCAAGGCCGCGCATGCACACGAGTTCATCCAGCGTCTGGAGAAAGGCTACGAGACGGTAGTCGGCGAGCGCGGCGTGCGCTTGTCGGGGGGTGAGCGTCAACGCATCGCCATCGCCCGTGCTATTCTGAAGAACCCGCGTATCCTGATACTAGACGAGGCGACCTCCTCGCTAGACACTGCCTCGGAAGCCATCGTGCAGCAAGCGTTGGAAGAGCTGATGCGAGGACGCACCACGCTGGTCATCGCGCACCGTCTCAGTACAGTGGTACATGCCGACCTGATTCTGGTGTTGGAACATGGGCGCATCGTGGAACGGGGCACACATCAGGAGCTGCTGGAGCTAGGTGGCGTATACGCCCGTCTGTTCCGTCGGCAGGCGGGCGAGCAGAGGCTACAGCCGCTGGTGAGCCAAGGTGAGTAAACGCGGAGAACAGCCGAACTGGTGGCAGCGAATGCGCCCGCGCGTACTCGGGTTTGTCCTCTGGAGCCTCGCGCGGACGATAGGAGTCAGTCTGCGCCTGCAAGTGCTCAACTACGAGCAGGTTCTGGAGCGAAGCAGGCAAGGCAAGGGGGCAGTGCTAGTCACCTGGCATGGACGCAGCCTCATCCCCGCCAACGTGTTCAACGGCAAGGGCTTCTGGGCAATCATCTCCCTCTCTCGTGATGGCGAGGTGCAGAACCACATCTTCCGACGCTTTGGCTTCCGCATCATCCGGGGCTCGACAGGACGCGGGGGCATCCGCGCGGCGCTGGAGGCGGCGCGGCGCGTCGCCGAGGGAGGCATTCTCGCCTTCACTCCCGACGGTCCTCGCGGTCCCAACCGAGAGGTGCAGCCCGGTGCGCTTTTCATCGCACAGAAAGCGCAGTGTCCGATTATTCCCGCAGGCGTCGCCGCATACCCGCGCGCGCTGCTACCTACCTGGGACCGCTACATGATCCCCTTCCCTTTCGCGCGCGGCGCGTTCATCTTTGGCGAGCCTATCGAGGTGCCCCAAAACCTGAGTGAAGAGCAGCTCGAGCAGCTGCGCCAGCAGGTGGAACAGGCAATCAATGCCCTGGAAGAGCGGGCAGAGCAGATGGTACGGTCACGATGATGTTTCTGTTCCTGTACAATTTCTTCATACTGGTCACTTTGCCCCTGTGGTTGGGCTACCTACTGTGGCGTATTGTGGTACGAGGCAAGTCGCGCGAAGGGTGGCACCAGCGACTAGGGGGACTGCCAGTCTCTCCCCCAGGACGCCGGGTGATATGGCTACACGCGGTCTCTGTCGGCGAAGTGGTCGCCGCCCTTCCCCTCCTGCAGGCGCTGCGCCGGGAGATTCCTCACGTCTACCTCCTTCTCACTACGCTCACGCCTACAGGCAACGCTACCGCGCGCCAACAGGAGGGCAGTCTCGTCGACGCCGTTGCCTATCTTCCGGTAGACCTGCCCTTCGCGGTAGGACGCGCTCTGCGCCGAGTACGTCCCGAATTGCTCATCGTGATGGAGACAGAGCTCTGGCCGAACCTGTTGGTCATGGCATCCCGCTACGGAGCACGCGTGGTCGTAGCGAATGCTCGTCTCTCGGACAAGAGCTTTCCCACCTATAGACGCTTTCGCCTGTTCTTCGCGCCAGTGTTGCATCAGGTCGTCGCAATTTGCGCCCAGTCCGAGGAGGATGCCAGACGTTTCCGCGCTATCGGCGCGCCTCCTGAGCGAGTGCAAGTGACAGGAAACACCAAGTTTGACCAAGCGGCGGTCAGTGCACAGGAGGTAGATGCTACGGCT
>JANWXG010000090.1 GCA_025057335.1 bacterium
AGGCGATGGAGACGCTCTTCTCGTAGCTTGCTGCACAGATAGTAAGCCTGGGAACAAACCTGCCTGCACAGCATCGGCAGCGCAGGCAGATGGCTAACCCTGAGAGGGTCATGCTCTGTCGGGACCAGAGGGGACGCGACGGAGCGCATCCCTCCAATTTCCCTGCCCAGAAGCTTCTGGATGGTCACATTCCGTTGTGCCCTCCGTTCGTAGTGCAGGCTTCAGCCTGCCCCTGCGCACTGAAGTGCGCACTACGAGCAAAGTTTCTGAAGGGGCACGCTCCGTCGGAACCCAGCGGACGCGACGGAGCGCGTCCCTCCAAGGGATAGGCTTTGGTTGTGACCTTCGTGGACGCGACGGAGCGCGTCCCGCCAGTCGTGACCTTCGGGGACGCGACGGAGCGCGTCCCTCCAGGGTGAATGCCTGCGAGAGAGCGTCAGCGTCTGCAGGGCGCAATGTGGCTCCGCGAGTCAGACTATCCGCTTTCGCGTTTACGAACCCAATTCCCCCTGCGAGATGTAGACTCCGTAGGGGATGGCATCACCCTCTGCCGAGCTGTCATTTCTGTACGCAGCAGAGCATCTCCTATCGCCAGCGCAGAGGAGACGCCTAGCCCGAGCTCAGAAAGGCAGGCTTTCCTCTATGGATATGCCCCGCTACTCGCGCTCCAGAGGTAGCCGCCCCTGCACGCTCTCTCCGAAAAACTCTCGCGCAACCTGCAGGAAGCGCTGACGTCCCTCTTCTGGAGAAACCATTGGGGGCGGGTAGTCGGGCACTGCGTGGTGCAGGGTCTCTAGATTGCTCAGCTGCTCGTCCGAAGCCTCCCGCAGCTCAGGCACATACTGGCGGATGTATTCCCCTTTGGGGTCGAACTTCTGCGCCTGCAACACAGGGTTGAAGATACGGAAATAGGGTAAGGCGTCCGCGCCGCATCCTGCCGCCCATTGCCAGTTGCCCACGTTCTGCGCGAGGTCAGCGTCCACTAGGTGCAGGTAAAACCAGCGCTCGCCCCAGCGCCAGTCGATGAGCAGGTTCTTGGTCAGGTAGCTGGCGACCACCATGCGCGTACGGTTGTGCATCCAGCCCTCGCACAACAACTGACGCATGCCCGCGTCTACCAGTGGTACTCCTGTTTCGCCCTTCGCCCATCGCTCGAACTGCTCTTCGTCGTGGCGCCAAGGAAAGCCGCGCCATTCGGGACGCAGCTCCATGTTCACTGTCTCGGGGTAGTGGTAGAGCAGGTGTGAGTAGAAGTCGCGCCAAGCCAGCTCTTTCACGAACTGCTCACTGACGCCCCACGCGTCGCGCAGCATCTGGCGCAGTGAAATCATGCCACAGCGGATGTAAGGGCTCATGCGCGAGACGCCCTGCACGGAGGGCAGATTGCGCAGGCTACCATAGCGCGGCAACGTGTTGGCGACGAAGTGCTGCCATTTCGCCTGTACCTCCTCCTCGGTAGCATACCAGCTGCGAGCAGGTTCCGTGTCCACGTCAGGGATGTCTACAGTAGGAACATCCAGTGCGGGCGTGCGCAGCGACGTAGGCATAGGAATAGCCCTCTCGGGCTGCACGTGCTGAGTGAAATGCCTTTTGTAGAACTGCGTGAAGCTGGGGTAGGTAGAATCAGGGATGGGGCTGAGCAGGCTATCGCGCAGTACACGGTAGCGGATACCTTTGTGCTCCAATAGCTTTTTCAACTGGCCGTCCCTTTCACGAGAGTGGGGTTCCACGTCTTCACAGAAGCGCACCTCGTCGGGTCGCGCGACGTCGAAGAAGCGTTCTTGCTGTTCCAGCGGCACCACATACAGCCGCCCCCCTGTCGCCTCGATGCCCCGTTGCAGTTGGCGCAAGGCGTGGAAGAAGAGCGCACGCAGGTTGTCGCCGTGTTCCTGCTGATTGTATTCGTCCAGAAAGAACACTGGGATGAACTCGCCCTGCTCCGCCTCTTGCAACAGCGGATTGTCATACAAGCGCAGTTCGCGTCGGAAAATAGCAACTGTTCGCATCCCCTTGCCCTCTCCGCTTCTTATGCCTGCAGGCTTCACTACGAAGTGCCGTCACTCTGTCTTTCTTGCTTCTCCATGGTTTGCTTGCTTCAGAGATGCAGGCGGGTCTTCCTGCGTTCCTGAATATTACTACGCTACGTAGCCAGTAAAAATCCCCCCTGAACGCGCAGGGGGGGACACGCAGGAAGCATGTAGCAGCCATCCTGCGAGGATTGCGACACCGAAGCGTTTTACATAACAACGATGGAGTAGTTTTCCTACCCTACTCCAACCCCTCGGAAGAAGCCATCGCTCGCATGTATAGTATAACCTAAATGTTAAGTTAAAGTTAAGACCCCTGGAGGTTGTGCAAAAAACGGGTGAACGAGGCAGCCTGATGCCCATCTACTCGGCTCAGGGGAAAAACCTGTGCAGACAGGGTATACGAAAGGCTCAGCAAGAGCCTCGCTCTCTAGCTCTCTTGTCACCCTGAGCGTAGCGAAGGGTCTTTAGAGATGCTTCGTTGGCGCTCGGCATGACAGGGGGGCTATGGCGCACTGACGTGTGCTACTACAAACCAGAGTGTTCGTCGCGCAGACTCTAGCCTGCAGGGTTGCACGAAAGCGCGCGGCGAACAGGAAGAGTTCGTAGTGAAGCACGTGAGTGCTTCACTTTGACAAACAAAGTAGGCTTCGGCATGACAAGGGGGAAACGGCTCGGCGGGAGCCTCGCCCTCCAGTCTATCTTACCGGCAGAGCGAGGCATCTGCCGCTGGAACTACTTCCTGTGCACGATGAGGTGTTGCGCGAGGGATTTTTCAAGCACTTTCAGATTCGCCGGATGATGCTGAGAAAGAGGTCGTCGAGGCTGCGTGTCTCAGTGGAGCTCCCCTTAGAATGCATCATCTTCCGGGTTACAGGTGTCACCGATTTCTCGGAACACCTGTAACCCTTGCAGGAAGAGAGATATTCTGCAGAGCGTTTAGCGCAAATTGCGACGCCGCAGAGCCAGCAATCCGGCTAAGCCTATCGCCATACCTGCTAGGCTCGCTGGTTCGGGGACAGGCACCGCCAGCACTTCCACAAGGTCAAAACGGTAAGTGCCTGTGCTGGCGTACGAACTAGTGGGACGCGCTGCCACATACCCGTTTGTACCCGGGGCGAACTCGCTCACCACGCGAAAGGCGAACAGTGGGTTGTTGGATACTGCCGAGTTCCCTGTGAGGTCCACCACCAGCAGTCCGCCATAGCCCTGGCTATACCAAGTGTCGCCGCCCGGGGCGACCAGCTGCGGACCATCAATCCAGTTCACACCGTCTACAGTGTACTGGAAGCGAGCGAACCTGGAGGCGGTATTGCTCCAGCGGAAGTCGAGCTTTACTACTACGTTCATGTATCCTGTTGTCGGTGTGTTGAACCGCACGCCAGCAGTGCGGTTGCCCGTCCCCTGGGCAGGATAGTTGCGGGTGTTCATCCCCCTATTGGGCGAGGCAGTGTCCAGCGGGGACCCCGTTACCCACTCATGGGTTACTCCACCGAGCAGAACAAGCGAACCGCCCAGCACGCCGCCATCTACATCAAAGTTCTCGTCGTTAAAGTTCCACAGAGAGAGCTGTACCTGGGCATGTGCTGCCAGAGCGGTCGCCACGAGTAGCGTCATCAACGCCGTTCGCAAAACGTGCTTGAAGCGCATTCTCCTTTCCTCCATGCAGAGATGAGTTGCTCGTTATCATACAGTCGACGTGTTAAGACAGCTTTAAGGCTCCAGAACAAACTCCACTTCGCTCGCCCAGTGGGTTGCCCAGTCGTTATGGAAAGCCCAGAAATTGGTTTTAGACACGCTACGCCCTGCCGCCAGCTCCATCGCCTCGCCGACATTGTGGTTGACGCGCACGGAGATTTTCACGGGGCGCCCCGCGAACAGGGCATCGCGCACCTCAGGCATCTGGCTCCAGGGGATGGCTGCTTCCACGTAGCGCGTGTTCTCGTCTCGCCAGATGACCAGCTGCCCCTCCTTGACCGCTCCACCGTCGTTGGGCGCTTTCGGCTGGCGTGGATAGAAGTGTTTGTGCACCATGCCCGGTCGTTGCAGGCACCAGATTTCTGTGCCGCCCCCATAGCGCGGCGCGACGGGGTTGAGGGCGAACTCGTAGTCGGTATCGGCGTACACCATGAAGCGGGGCATTGTGCCCGGAGGATGCGAGAGCAGCGGTTTGCGCTCTGGCGGCAGCACGTTGAAGGCGACCTGCACGTTGTCCGTACCGTTGCCAGAGGGTAGGTCAGGCTCCTTGCGGTAGGAGAACCGACGCACCCCCTCGGGCCAGTGCAGCGCGCGCCGAACTTTCTTGCTCGGGTCGTTCGGGTCAGGAGTGACCTCGTAGCAGACGGGAGGGTAGTAGTAGGAGTCGTCGTCGCGCGTCTCGAAGCGCACGTTGCCCTCGTAGGGAGTGGTATCGGCGATCTTGGCGGCGAGATAGAAGTATCCTTCGTCACAGGCGAAGTAGACCATTGCAAACTGCTCGCCCTGCGCCCGCTCGAACGGCTTGAAGGGGAGATATGCCTGTTCGGTCTGGCTGGCTGTGATGCCCTCGCCCTGCATCACCTGCGGTAGTACGCCCGTCCAGTCCCGTAAGTCGCCGTCCACACGGATGCTGCGTCGCGCGATGAGGTTCACGCGCAGCGTCTCCTCGTGCTCCGCCGCACCGTCCGCACCCGCCTCGAAGCGCACCGTGCAGGGGTATAGATTCATCGGGCTGGGGGAAGCCTGCTGTACCCTGAGCGAGAGCCTGCGGATTTCGTGGGGTCTCAGGGAGAGCGGGAGCGTATCGCGTTCTAGGGTCGCCCCTTGCAGGCGAACGGAGAGCGTGCCCTTTACAGGGCGGTTCAGCATGTTGGTCACCGTGAGGCGGAGGGTGGGGCGTCTGTCCAGCGGCGCGAGCAGGTCGTGCAGCACGATTTCCACTGGCTCGATGCCCTCGATACGCGCCCGACGCAGCGCATCGACCAGACGGCGGAACGAGCCTGGCTTGCCTTTCGTGCGCAGGTAGTAGCCGCGTCCGTCCAACGGGACAACGATATGGTCGCCCGTAGAGGGGAGGGGATTGCCGTAGTGGTCGAAGGTCACGAACTCGCCGTTGGGGTTGGGCAAGATGAGCCGTGCCTCGCGCAACACCATCGCGCGCTTCATCGCCTCCCTGAGCCGTCTGCGCCCCTCCGCGTCGTCAGGGGACAGCTGTGCGAGCTGCGCCTGCAAGCGTTTGACCTCCTGGCGGTTGCTCAGTCCCAGCACGTTGCGGAAGAGGATGCTGTCTGGGTCGTACACTCCGCGCAGGTCACCTACGACGACCACTGTGCCGTCATCCCGACTGTGCAAGCCGTCGAACACGAAAATCCAGGGCAAGCCGTTCTTAAACAGTATCTCGCGAAACGTCCTCTGTCCGATGAACTTCTGGCACGCCGCCACTGCCGCCGCAGGCGCCCACACCTGCGTGATGCCCTGTCGGGGGTTGTCCTGCAGCACGACGGGTGTGTACACGTTGTCGTAGTAGATTCCTGCAGTGCGCTGTTGTCCTTGCGCCCGCATGGAGGCGATGACCGCTGCAACCCGGTCCTCGGAGTTCGCCACCCAGCTCTCAGTATCCCACACCTGCACAGGTCCGTAGGGCGACTTGCGGTTGCGCCACTCCGGCACGAGGGCAGGGTCGGCGGCGAGAGGCTGGTAGTGGATGCTCACGAAGTCCAGCCATTTGAGGAATGTGTCCGTGCCGTCGCAGAAGAGCTTGTCGCGCGTATTCGAGGAGGAACACGCCCCTCCCATTAGCACGCGCACGCCTACGTTCGCCCGCGCCGCTTCCACGCCCAGCGCCATGCGCGTATACAGCTCGCGGTAGCGTGGCATGTCCGCCCCCCCCCAGCCTGAGATGGAGATCCCCTCCCACGGCTCGTTCCACAGCTCCACAGCGTTGACCATCCCGCGAGGCCAGCCGTAGCGCTCTACAATCATCTGCGTCCACTTCTGGAAGTCGTCGTCGTATTCAGGCAGCCAGGCGTAGTCCGATTTCGTGTCCAGCATCTCGTCACGGTCGTTGAGGTGCGGTCGGGGACGTCCGAGGGGCATGGGCGCGCCGCCCTCGCCGATAGTGAGCATGACCGTGATGTCATACTTCTTCGCCCAGCCCAGCCACTCGTCGAACTGGCGCAGCTGTTCCCCAAACCGCTCCCACATGGTTGGCACGTAGCCGATGCCCAGGCGACAGCCTCTAATGCCCAGCTTATGGAAGGTCGCCACCACCGCCTCGCTCATCTCGTGAGGCCAGGGCATGTCCAGCGCGAAGGTGGGGATGAACACCTTACCCCCATCGGGGCGAGGAACGCGCACCAGCGCCGCACCGAAGGCTCTGCCCGCCTCGCCAAAGTCCAGCACGAGCACGTAGCCCCCAAACGTGTCGGGAACCTGCGGCTGAACCTGCAAGCGCGCCCTGCCGCGTGGCGGGAGCGATACGGAGACAGGCACCCTGCCCACCACACCGAGGCGATACACGTGCGGCACCCACCAGTCGCCGATGGGCACCTCGGTACGGTAGTGAACTGTTTCCACATGTCCCTGCAGGTTCTGGGTGAGGTCGGTTAGATTCTGCACTTCGAACTCTATCAGCGCGGTCTCGCCCTGCCACAGCACGTTTGCTCCCTCAATATCGCCCGCGCGTATCCCCACCTGTTTGACCGCGAATACTTGGCTCGTCTGTGACGGAGTGAGTCCAAACGCCTCGGCGTAGCCGGGCATGTCGGAGCCTGTGACCATCTGCGCCTCCGCAGCAGAAAGATGGAAGAGAAAACAAAACAGAGCAAACAGGGACGACCTCTTCATGCCTCCTCCTCGAAACGAAGAATATCTCGGTTTCATCAGTCCCACAGGGAGTCGTCCCCCCAACCGCTTCCGCCCCACACTACTTCGCTTTTCGGAACCCATATCCTTTGAACGCGATGCGCTCTACCACTGCGTTGAGCGACGAACAGGGGATTGCGCAGAGAAGACTTCGCCCCGCCGTCACGCTGACAGATTTTCCCCCATCGTATGACACAGTGCCAAATCTCATTCGTCATTGAGCAGGCTGCTTACGCTGACGCACTGCATCGGTCGCAGTGCAGGAGAGCAGTAGGGTCATCCCTAAAACAGAAGATGACCGGTGAAAACTTGGTTGCTGGAGGAGAGTGTCATGAGTAGACTTCATGTTCTGGTGTGGGACGAGAATCCTCCGCATGCGCCGAAGGCAGTGTACCCTCACAGCATCAACGGAGCTGTTGCGGAGGGATTGGAGGAACTGGATACGGAGGGGCAGCTGGAGGTACATGTTGCCAACCTCGATGAGCCCGACCAGGGTTGTCCGCTCGATCGACTGGCGAAGGTGGACGTGCTGGTCTGGTGGGGACATGCGCGGCATGGGGAGGTGAAGGACGAGCTGGCAGCAGCTATCGCTCGGCGCGTGCATGAGGAGGGGATGGGCTTTGTCGCGCTCCACTCGGCGCACTACGCGAAGCCGTTCCAAGCGATACTGGGCTGCACGGGGCATCTGAAAGGCGGCTGGCGCGAGAATGACCCGCCAGAAGAGGAGCATATCCGCGTGTGCGCCCCCTGGCACCCGATTGCACGGGGAGTGGAAGACTTCGTGATACAGGGCGAGGAGATGTACGGCGCGCCCTTCGATGTGCCCCCGCCGCTGGTAGTGGTCTTTCAGTCCTACTTCCCTCTGGGCGGGGAAACGTTTCCTTCAGGGCTGTGCTGGACGGTAGGCAAAGGTATTGACCCCCACTTCACCTCGGGACCAGGGCGAGGCATTGGACAGGGCGAGGGCATCGGGCGCGTGTTCTACCTCCGTCCCGGACACGAGACCATGCCCACCTACTTCCATCCTACCGTGCGTCGCATCGTATACAACGCCGTGCTGTGGGCGGGCAAGAGGGCTTAACTCAGCCTCTCGTGGGGGGCGGTCAGCGACGGCTGCCCCTCGCTGAGCCTCTGGATGACCTCCTTGACGGCAGGCGTCCAGGGGAGCCGCTGTAGTGAGCCATCTTGCAGGGCGAGGCGTAACGTCTGGACATCCGAGATGCCCGCCTTCTCCTGCAGGGCGCGTGCGATACGTCCCGTCACACCAGGCAGCTGGAGCAGTTCCTGCACCCCTGCAGGAACCTGTTGCTTCACTCGCTCCAGCGCGGGAAACGTACCCTCCTCCAGATACTGGCGCACTTTTTTGTCTATTGCCTCGCCGATGTGAGGCAGGTCGCGCAGGGCGTTGCGGGCGACCACCGCCTCCACAGGCTCGTTCAACCCCTCTATCGTCTCGGCGGCGAGGCGGTAGGCGCGCACCTTGAAAGCGTTCTCGCCCTGCCACTCCAGCGCGTTAGCGAGGAAACGGAATACCTCCGCTACTTCACTGTTGCGCGACATCTACTTCGCCTCCTCCCCCTTCCCCTTGAGCGCTTCGTAGCGCGCCTGCGCTTCCACGCGCACAGCCCCGCTGCCCGCGCTCGCCTCCGCAATCACCCGCTGAATATCGAGCGTCTCTGGAGGCGGAAACGCCAGCAGAAAAGCTTCTACCTCACGCTCGATAGCGAAGGGCGCGTGCACGTGTAGGCTGACAGGGGAACTGATATTGTATTGCAGAATCAGGTCGTTCACCCGCCGCATCAGGCGCAACAGGCTCTGCAAGATGTTCGCGTACCAGTCGGCGAAGATAGGCTTCTCACGTCGCAGGGGGTACTCGGTCTCTACTCGTCGGCGCAGGATGGCTATCGCCTCGCGCGCCATGACGATTTCGCGGTCGGTCTGCGCCCATTCGGGCAGCATCTGCGCGTTGTGCAGAATCGTAGAGGCAATGCGCAGATGAGCGGGAACCAGCCACTGCGGGTCGATCTCCAGGGGCTGCCCCTTGCCTGGCAGGTTGTCGAACTTGCCTTCCTCCATCGCCTCGGCGATTTTACGCTCGGCGACAATCTCTAACGCGCGGCTGATGTCGTACTCTGGCATCGGGCTTCCTCGCTACATCCATCCCCATTCTTGGAGCACGTGCACCTCAGCAGGCAACTGCCACAGCCACTCCACCCGCAACCAAAAACCCTCTAACACCACACTCCGATACTCCCCCGCATCCCCCTTGAAACGCAACCCATACCTGCCTCCCTCGCCC
>JANWXG010000091.1 GCA_025057335.1 bacterium
GGAGATGCTTGCCCTACACCCCGCGACCGCCCGACACCTCTGTCGCAAACTGTGTGTGTACTTTCTGGGACATGCACCAGAAGCGGTAGTGCGCCGCCTGAGCGAGGCGTATCTGCACACGGGTGGCGAGATGGGCGCGGTGCTGCGCGAGCTGCTGCTCTCGGAGGAGGTGTTGCACGCACCTCCGGCTTTCAAACGCCCGTTGGATTACCTCGTTTCCTCCCTGCGCGCACTGCAGGCGTTCACTGACGGCAACCTTCCCCTGCAAGAGCATCTGGAAAAGATGGGACAGCCACTTTACGGCTGGCCCCTGCCCGACGGCTACCCGCAGGGCGAGGCGGCCTGGAAAGGCACCCTGCTAGCGCGATGGAACTTCGCCTTAGCACTGTGCGCGAACGCGATACGGGGGACGTGGGTAGATCTGCCAGCGCTGGTGGGAACGCGCCCTCCTAGGGAGGCGTTGATGGAGGCGATTTTCTGCCTGCCATCTGACACGCCCGCGCTGCGCCCCCTGCGCGAACGGTTGCACGGCTCCCTGTCACAGCAAGCCGCCCTGCTCCTCGCCTCGCCACGGTTCCAGTGGCGATGAGGCAAATCTCAGCGGGGCGGTAGCTGCCTCGCGGTCACGCGGAACGCGGGAGGGAACTCGCAAACATACTTCGCCTATAACATAGATACCGTGTCGACTGCCGCGTGCGCTGAGCAATAGACGCTGTTGCAGGCACTGCAGGGCAGAGGCAGTGGTTTCTGCATGGGCAACATGGAGGGCGGACCTCTTAGTGAGTTGAAAAGCTCCTCTGCTTCCCCCGTGTCGAGAAGAAGGACGGCTCGGCGGGAGCCTCGCCCTCCAGATGTTAGTTGGAAGTGTATGCTGTTTGCCAAAGAGAAGCACTCACGTGCTTCACTACGAGCCGTGCCAGAGCGCTCTGTGCTGGTAGTAGCGCACGTCAGTGCGCCTTCTGTCGTTCAGAGCCGCGTTCGTAGTAGCGCACGTCAGTGCGCCTTCTGTCACCGCGTTCGTAGTAGCGCACTTCAGTGCGTCTTCTGTCACTTTGGGCGCACGCGGATGGTTTCAGGAAATGCTTCGTTCACGCTCAACATGACAGGGAGACGGCTCGGCAGGAGTCTCGCCCTCCAGAACAGGTGGAGGATCGTGCTCCTGGGATGCGACAGAGCGCATCCCTCCAAGCTATCTCTGAATGGGCGTACCCCGTCACGCCCCTGCGGATACGACAGAGCGCATCCCGCCAGCCAATCCCTGGAGGGTCGCGCTCCGTCGCGACCAATACCTGCCATTCTGAGCGAGGCGAACAATCTCGTAGATGCTTCGCTGTCGCTCAGCATGACAACGGCGCACTGACGTGCGCTGCTGCTCACACAGCGCCCACGACGATTTGGAGGGCGAACCTCTCGGTGAGCCGAAAAGCCCCCCTGCCTGCCCCTGAACGAGAAGGAGGGCGGTTCGGCGAGAGCCTCGCCCGCCAGACACTGCACTACCTCTGTTTGAAAACATATCTTCGACAGCACACAAGGGCTCTCCTGCCGCATCCTCCTCGCCTCCAGAGGATTTCCGCCCCGTTGCTGTCCGAGGCGAAACAGTAGCGGAACGGCTTCCTCTTGTCCCTGTGGGGCTACAGGGGAACATGGCATGTCTGGCAGGGGCAGACATAGGGTGTGTGCGCTTCCGTTTTCAGGTATAATTTGGCGGACAGCGAAAACAACAACAGGGCTTTCCAAGACATGAGAGTGCGCCGAGCAGGCATTTTGTTCTTGTGGCTACATGCCATCGTGGCAGTGTTTAGCCTCGCGGGCACATGGGGGCTCTACAACCTGCCTCAAGTGCCCGACTGGGATTACACTGCGCTCACCTTCTGGCTGGGCATCAGTAACATCGCGACTGGAGTACTGGCTGCGCTGCTGCTGATGGCTTCTCGCGAAGGGTGGAAGCCCGCGTTGACCTTGCTGGCGCTGTGCATGGTACTGGCAGGAGGGATGGAGCTACTCGGCACGACGACGGGCATCCCGTTCGGAGAGTATTCCTACACTGACCTGCTGGGTCCCAAGTTCCTGGGGCACGTGCCCTACCTCATTCCGCCCTCGTGGATGATGATGCTCTATCCAGCGATGGTTCTCACGCAGGTGCTGATGCCTCAAGGGTGGCTCCGTCCCGCCCTCGCGGGTCTCCTGCTCACGGTCTGGGACTTTGCAATGGACCCCGCCATGACCACAGGCTTCGCCTACTGGCAGTGGCACACGGAGGGCGGATTCTACGGTATGCCCTGGGTGAACTGGTTCGGCTGGTGGCTGACGGGCACGCTGGTGGCAGCGGCGTTCTGGAAGGTGAGCGCGTGGAGGGGCGAGTGGGAGCCTGCCGCCTTCGCGCTGTACCTGATTCAGGGCGCGTTCATGGCGGGCTTGGCGTGGCTGTACATGCGTCCGCTCGCGTCGCTGCTGTGGTTGACCTCAGCGGGCGTGGTGACCGTGTTAGTATGGAGGAGGCTGCGCGCGAGAAGCACATCCCCTGAAGAGGTGTTGGCATGGCACACGTCGTCGTAGTGGGAGGCGGGGTCGGTGGTCTAGCGACGGCGGCGCGTCTAGCGCAGAGCGGATACCGCGTCACGCTGCTGGAGCAGCGGGCGCAGCTGGGCGGGCGCGTCAGCGAACTGCGACGCGACGGCTTTCGCTTTGATACTGGTCCCACTCTGCTAATGATGCTCGACCCGCTGGAGAAGCTGTTTCGCGACCTACATCGGCGGCTGGAGGACTATCTGCAGCCTGTGCTGTTGACGCCCTCGTATCGTGTGTTCTACGCCGACGCCACGCGCTTCGACTCATCGCCCTGCATCGCGCACATGGTGCGCGAAATCGCGCATAAGATTTCGCCTGCAGAGGTGCCGGGCTACCTGCGCCTGATGGCAGACCTGTCGGCGATGCTACACGAGGTGGTGCCCGCTTTCGTGCGGCGCAACTACCGCTCTCCGCTCGATCTGCTGGGGGCGAGGCAGATAGCCCTGCTGGTGAAGCATCGGCTGTTGGCGAACCTGTATCGGCGCATCCGTCGCTATGCGAGCGACACGCGCCTGCAGATGCTGTTCACTTTCCAGACGATGTATCTGGGTCTGTCGCCGCTGGAGGCACCCTGGGTGTATGGTATCCTGACCTACATGGAGTCGGGCGAGGGCGTGTGGTTCCCGCGCGGCGGGATGTATCAACTCGTGCGCGCGCTGGAGCGAGTGGCGCAGGAAGAGGGCGTGCAGATTCGCACGGGCGAGCGCGTAGAGCAGGTGCTGGTGGAGGCAAACCGAGCGAAGGGCGTCCGTCTGGCGTCAGGTGAAGAGGTGCGGGCGGAGGTGGTAGTGCTCAACACGGACGTGCCCACTGCCTATGCGAAGCTGTTGCCCCCCACGCGACAGCAGCAACGCCGATGGCGCAACTCGTGCAGCGCACTGGTGTTCTGCATCGGCTACGAAGGGCAGATGCCTGCGCTGTTGCATCACAACGTACACTTCTGCGCCGACTTCGAGCGCAACCTGCGTGAGATTTTCGTGCAGAAGATAGTGCCTGAGGAGCCGTCGTTTTATACCTGCCTGTCGGTGCGCACGGAGCCATCGGACGCGCCAGAGGGATGTGAGAACCTGTACGTGCTGGTGCCTGTGCCCAACCGCTCCGGCGAAGATGCGCACGCGGTAGCGGATGAGGTGCTGGAGAAGGTGCTGTATCGGCTGGAGCGCGAGGCAGGATTGCAGCGGGAACGGGTGCGCTTCGTGGAGAGGATAACGCCCGCCGACTGGGAAGCGATGGGGCTGTGGCAGGGGGCGGCCTTCGGGCTGAGCCACGACTTCTTCCAGTCTACCTGCTTCCGTCCGTCCAACCGCGCGCCGTTCGAGGGGGTGTATTTTGTCGGGGCGAGCACGGTGCCCGGCAACGGCATCCCGATGGTGCTGATTTCGGCGGAGCTAGTGCAGCAGCGCATTTGCGAAGAGGTAGGACTGCCCAGAGGGAAGGGGTAGGGCGCCCATTGGAGGCGAGGCTCCCGCCGAGCTGTCGCGACAGGGGAAAATGCGCACTAAAGTGCGCTACTACGAACAAAAGGGCTTGTAGTGAAGCACGGCAGTGCTTCCGTTGTGGTGAGTGGAGATTTGACCATCAGGAGGTTCGCCCTATAGGGAGCGTCGGTTGGAGAACGAAAAAGGCTTGTAGTGAAGCACGGCAGTGCTTCCCTGACGGTGAGTAAAGATTTAACCATCAGGAGGTTTGCCCTCCGGGGAGCATCGGCTGGAGAACGAACCTCCCGCCGTCCCTCTGGGCAGAAGGGCATGAGCAGGGCAAGGCATGATAGCGCAGTGGGTTTTACCGATACTGGCTACTCAAGCGGTGGTGCTGCTGGCGAACCTGTGGCACTGGCGCAGGCGGCGTGTGCTGCTGGAGGAGGGCGAGGCACTGCCCCTGTCGGTGAGCGTGCTCATCCCGGTGCGCAACGAGCGGGCGCGACTGCCTCAGCTAGTGGAGTCGCTGCGTCGTTTGCAGCCGGCGCCGCTGGAGGTCATCCTGTGCGACGACGGTTCTGACGACGGCAGCAGGGAGTGGCTGCGGGAGCGCTTGCCCCTACACGGGGAGGGGGTGCACCTCAGCTGGTTTCCTGCCCCTCCGAAGCCGGAGGGCTGGGTGGGTAAAAACTGGGCGTGCACTCAGCTGGCGCGTAAGGCGCAGGGCGACTGGCTGCTTTTTCTGGACGCCGACCTGTGGCTGCACGAGCGGAGCGTGCTGTCCCTCGCGCACGCTATCTGCCGACATGCGAGCGGCAGCCCCGCCTGGCTGGTGACGGCGATACCGACCTTGCAAGCACAGAGCCTGCCCGTCGGCTTGCTGAAGGCAATGGTGCCCTTCTCGGTGTTCACACTATTGCCCCTACGCCTAGCGGAGACGCATCCGCATCCCGCCTTCGCCTTCGCCAACGGACAGGTGATCGCGTTCCCACGAGCCTTCTATCAGCGGGTGCAGCCCCACGAGCGCGTGCGGGGCGCCGTGCTGGAGGACGTGCAGCTGGCGCGGGTGGTGAAGTCAGAGAGCGGAGAGGTGCGCGTTCTAGATGGACGTGCGCTGTTCGTGGCGAATATGTATCCGACCTTCGCCGACGCGGTAGACGGCTTTTCCAAGAACGGCGTGGCGATTTGCGGTTCTGTGGGGGGAGCGGTAGCGGTGTGGCTAGCGCTGCTCACGGTATACCTGCTGCCGATAGCGGAGGCGTTATGGCGCGGCTGGAGCGCGTGGCATATCGCGCACTATGCGCTGAGCAGCCTGTTGTTCGCCCTGTCGGGCTGGATGGCAGGATTGCCCCTGTGGTATGGGGTGCTGTTTCCGTTCAGCGTGCTCATCGGCGAGGGGGTGTTGTGGCGTTCCATCCGCTGGTATCGGCGGGGGGAGGTGCGATGGAAAGGACGCGCCTACCGCGTGTCGTAACGGCGGGAGCGGCAGCGCTTGCCGACGCGCTCATTCGCTGGAGCGTGCGCTCGCACTTTCGGGCGGTGTATGCGCGTGTGCTCGCTCCGCCTTCGCCTGACCGCGCCGTCATCCTGTTCGCGAACCATCATTCGTGGTGGGATGGCTACTTGTGCTACACGCTGGGCAGGACGTGGGGCATGCCGATGAACCTGTGGATGGAGGAGTGGAGGTGGTTTCCGCCTTTCTGGGCGCTGGGGGCGCTGCCGTACCCTACGCACGATGCGAACGTTCGCGCCCGCACGCTGCGGCGGACAGTGCGCCTGCTGCGACAGCCGCCGCGTGTGCTGTTCCTGTTCCCTGAAGGAGTGATTCATGCAGGCTTCCACTTGCTGCCCTTCGGCAGGTCGCTGCACTGGCTAGCGCAGCAGGTGCCTGAGGTGCAGCTGTTGCCCGCCGCCATCGTCATCAGCCACACGCTGCATCAGTACCCGCGTGCCTTTCTGCACGTCGACCTGCCTTTCACATCGCCAGTCTCTTCCCCTTCGGAGTGGCTCCAGCAGGCTCAGGATAGAATAGCGGCGCTTGTCGAGCGCCTGCGCGAGGAGGCGGAGTGTTGCGACAGCACGGAGAAGGCGCTGGCGGCAGGCTTCTCCATGCTGGTTCGGGGCAAACCGTCGGTGCACGAGCGATGGTGGGCAAAGGTCGTACCATAAGCGCAGGGGCGACGGCAGCGGACTATCGCTACTGTGCGGCGCTGCAGCGTCGCTTCGGCAAGAGCTACTACTTTGCTACGCGCTTCTTCCCCGCCGCATTGCGTCCGCACGTGCACGCCCTCTATGCCTTCGTGAGGGTGCCCGACCAGTGGGTGGACGAGCCTGCAGGCATCTCGCGCGAGGAAGCGCAACGGCTGATTGACTGCTATGAAGCCGACCTGCGACGCGCCCTGGAGGGCGAAGAGGTAGAAAGCCCTGTGTTGCGCGCGTTCGCCCAGACCGCCCGCCAATTCCACATTCCCCTGCGCTACATGACCGACTTTCTGGACGCTATGCGCCGCGACTTGCACTGCCTGCGCTACCACACGTACGCCGAGCTGGAGGGCTACATGTGGGGCAGCGCGGGCGTCGTGGGGGCAATGATGCTGTGCCTGTTCCGCAGCCACCACGAGCAGCTGCTGCCCTATGCGGTGCGCATGGGCGAGGCGATGCAGATGACCAACTTCCTGCGCGACGTGGGCGAGGACTGGCGTCGGGGCAGGGTCTACCTGCCGCAGGAGGACCTGGAGCGGTTCGGCGTGACGGAGGGGGACATCGCGCAGGGCAGGCTGTCTGAGCCGATGCTGAACCTGCTGCGCTTTGAAATCGAGCGCACGCGCGCCCTCTATCGGGAGGCGGAGGTAGGCATCGCCTTGCTGCCGAGAGAGTATCGCTATCCCGTGCTGCTGGGCAGCCGACTCTACGCGCAGATTCTGTATCGCATCGAGGCGAACGGCTACGACGTGTTCCGTCAGCGCGCCCGCACAGGCACGTGGGAGAAGGTGTGGCTTGCCTGGCGGTGCTGGCGACAGCAGGGCTGATGCGCTCTGCGCAGTGCGCTCAGCCCTCGTCGTACGCCAGGCTGGCTTGCCTCGCGGCTTCTGGACGCACGCTCGATATCTCCTCAACGGAGGGCTTGAAGAAAGCCTGCGCGATGAGCGTGGGCACCAGCGCACTGCCAATCACCACTGTGACTAGCACTGTGTATTGTGCCTGAGTGATGTGACCATGCGTCAAGCCGAACAGGGCAGAGATGGTACCAAAGGTCAGCCCGGTACTCATCAGCAGAGTGGTGTACGTGGCTTCGCGATGAGGCATTCGGAACAGACGGCAAAGCGGATAGCATCCGACCACCTTCGCGGCGACCTTGACGCCAAGCAACACGCTGATCAGTCCCGCTGCCCCCCAGAGAGTGGGCAGAGAGATGTACGAACCCGCCTTCAGGAAGTAGAACGGTGTCAAGAGGGTGAAGGTCATCGAGCGGATGCGGTGCAGGAAGTCGCGATGCTTCGCCATCGTGCCCGCTAGCACCAGTCCCAGCAGGTATGCCCCCAGCACCGCCTCGCTGTTCGCCTGCACCGCCAGCGCGCCCAACATCAGCAGCAGCAATAACACGAACTTCACCTGCGGCTCGCTGGTATGCGCACCTACCTGCCTGAAGAACCAGCGGGTGAGGCTGGGTGCCAGCGCGAGCGTGACTGCCAGTATGGTGACGAACACCAGCAGCCAAAGGTTGGTATGGGCAAACAGCAGTCCTAGCGCAACCACCGTGCCCAGGTCGGTCACGAAGCAGGCGGCGAGGAGGAGCTTGCCTAGTGGAGTGCGGTTCATCCCCGTTTCGATCATCACGGCGTACACTACCGCGACCGAGGTGGTGGAGAGGGCGATGCCCGCGATTTTGGCGGCGTTCGCTCCCCATCCCGCGACGTAGTAGGCGTATGCCATCGCCCCCAGGAAGGGCGCAAGGAAGGAGAAGAAGCCCAGCGTCAACGCTGTCTTCCAGTGCTGACGCATCGCTTCCGGTTCAATCTCCGCGCCCGCCAGGAAGGTAAGCAATACGCCCCCCAGCCCCGCGAGAAAGTTCACCCATTCGTTCGGCTGCAGTTGGAACAGGTTGCCTCCTAACATGCCGAACAGAATCTCCGCTAGCGCTACGCTCAGCGCCAGACGCACCGAAACCACCGACGCCGCCAGCGCTAGGGCTATCCACACCAGCGCGGTCCACCAGATGTTCATTCTCGTCGTCACCTCCCTATCGTTTTGGCGGAAAGTATGTGTCCGCGACTTGTTGCACGTGGTGCAGTTCGCGCTCAATAGTGTGTTGCAGGCGACGCAGTGCCTGCCGTTCCTCCTCACTCAACGCGCCATATCGCCTCTCGATCCGTTCTGGGTCTAGTTCGGGCAGGAGAGCATCCCGCAAACCGCTCAGGAGGAAGCGGAGCCAGTAACAGGTGGTCTCGAGAGGTTCTGGCTGGTCGTGCCGCCCGGTCAGTTCGGGAACTAAGGGCTGCAGTACGTCGCGGTAACTGCGCACCAGCCTGTCCAGCGCGTCCTGCAGCGGTCGCCATTGCGCCTCGGGTAGGGGCGTCAGCCGTTGTCCACCGCCAGAGGGCGAGATGCCCATCCAGCCCGCCTGCGTAATGCGGTGGACGGTGTCCTCCAACTGCACGAGCAGCGCATACAGGTGCCTACGATGACTATCGTTCATGTTGGTAGCTCCCAAAACGCGAAAAGGCTCCTGCTCAGATGAGCAGGAGCCATTAGCCTTCTTCGGCGGTTCGCCCTTCTGTGGAAGGGCAGGCGGTCCTCCATCGCCTCTGATTACATCATGCCCTGTTGCAAGCGGCGCAATTTGCCGCCTGCAACACCTCCATTATACCACATATATCGCGAGAAGAGGTAGAGCGGTGAGGTTTTTGCCACTTCGAGGGGAGGAAAT
>JANWXG010000092.1:0-3166 GCA_025057335.1 bacterium
TGAGCTAAGCAACCTGCTATGCTCCCCTTCGTCATGGAGGCGCCCTATGGAGCGTATCCGTCGCGAAGCGCTATCACATTGCTGTAGAGGAGGAATTGCCGACAGCGGGGGATGCACCGCGAACGTTTTACTAGTGAAGAGAGGTGGAGAGCAGCATGGATATCCCCCCTCCGCGTTATTTCCCGCGCGGTTGTGGACAAACTACGCTGTCCTCAAGAGAATGTGCTCCGTCGTGACCTTGACGGGCACGACGGAGCACGCTCCGTCAGGAGGCTAGAGGCAAAGCGGGAGAACGATTAGAAGCGTACCTGCAGGTGCACCGCCACGCCGTCTAGCTGGTTATTCACGTTCGTCATCCCTCGCCACATAACGCCCAGCTCTAGAGGGACACGAGTGGTGCCTAGCTCCGCGGCGATGCCCACGCTGTACGTCAAGCCCGTCTTCGCCTCGCCCGCGATGTTCTTCGCGAAGCCAATGCCTGCCCCTACACTCCAGGTAAACCGGCTCACCGCACCGGTCAGGTTGAGCTGCACGGGGATGTTCTGCATATCCTGGTTGCCCATGAAGTCCGCACTCAGGGTAAAGTCTGCTTCGATCCCGGGGCTCACGAGGGGCTGTAGTGCGTACTCTACTCCTGCAGTGAACCATGCTTTGTCTGCCGCATCGCGCGTCTCGGACTTGGTGGGGAAGAACACGCCCACCCGTAGGCGCAGGTTGTTGTTCCCCGTTTCCTCCTGTGCCGCTGTTGGGAAGGCAGCCATCGTCGCGATGGCGAGCGCTACCATCATCCACCACTTGCGCATGGGAAAGCCTCCTTTTCTCAAGTTCCTACGACTCGGGTGAGGGAGAGCGCTCCCTCTTGACAAAACGCAAGGTTTTTGGAATAATATACGGTGCTGGTGGGGAAAGTTCCTTCCGAGGGGGCGAATAGCTCAGCTGGCAGAGCGCTTCCCTTACAAGGAAGAGGTCAGAGGTTCGAGCCCTCTTTCGCCCACCATGCGACCTGACGTGGGGGCGTAGCTCAGCTGGTTAGAGCGCAGGCCTGTCACGCCTGAGGCCGCGGGTTCGAGTCCCGTCGTCCCCGCCACGTAAAACCGTGCCGCGGTAGCTCAGCTGGTAGAGCACAGGACTGAAAATCCTGGTGTCGGCAGTTCGAGTCTGCCCCGCGGCACCATCCACACGAAATCTACCCCCTACTTGAGAACCGCTTGCGAACACGCTCTGTATCCCTCGGCTTCTGCAGTGCTTGCAGGAATAGCCTCACCACTCAGACGAAATACCATCCGAAAGCACCGAAGGGAAAGGAGAGGGACATGCGAATGTGGTTCCTGCCGTTTTGTATGGTTGGCTTAGCACTGACAACGATGCCTACGGAGGCACAATCCCCCCAGGCGGATTTTTACGTCGCCACCAACGGCAACGATCAGTGGTCGGGCAAGCTGCCTACGCCCAACCGACAACGCACGGACGGACCGTTTGCGACACTCCGTCGCGCCCAGCAGGCGGTGCGCGAGCTGCGCCAACGCCAGATGCTCAACCGCCCTGTGGTGGTCATGGTGCGTCGGGGTACCTACTACTTAGGCGAGCCGCTGGTGTTCACGCCCGAAGACTCAGGCACGGAGCAGTCGCCCACTATCTATACTGCGTATCCGGGAGAGCGTCCCGTAATCAGCGGAGGGGTAGCCCTGAAGGGCTGGGTGGTCACTCCCGATGGGCGGTGGCAGCTAGTCATCCCCGAGGTGCAACGCGGTGAGTGGAACTTCATCCAGCTGTGGGTGAACGGCGAGCGTCGCTACCGCCCGCGCCTGCCTAAGGGCGGTTACTATACGATTGCCGACGAGCTGCCCCCTGTGCAGGGCAAAGGTTCCAACAGCTTCGTGTTCGGCAAGGGGGAGATTCGCCCTGACTGGTATCGCCTCAGCGACGTGGAGGTGATGGCGACGCAGCTGTGGACGATGGCGCGCCTACGCATCGCACAGGTGGACACCGAGAAGAATATCGTCACCTTCACGGGAACCACCTCGCACGACCAGTGGTGGTCTCTACTACACAAGGGGCACCGCTATTTCGTGGAGAACGTGCGTGAGGCGCTCTCCGAGCCGGGCGAGTGGTATCTGGACCGAGGTCGCGGCGTGCTGACCTACCTGCCGAAAGCGGGCGAGACGCCTGAGAAGAGCGCGGTGATTGCGCCTCGACTGGAGCGCCTGCTGGTGCTGCAAGGCGATGTTGATGGGCGCCGATGGGTGCAGCATCTCGTGTTTCGCGGGCTGACCTTCGCGCACACCAACTGGGTCACTCCACAAGAGGGTTACAGCTTTCCGCAGGCAGAGGCAGCACTGTGGGGCGCTATCAGCGCGGAGGGCGCGCGCGACTGCGCCTTCGAGGACTGCCGCGTGCAACACACAGGCACTTACGCTTTCGAGTTGGGACGGGGCTGCAAGCGCAACCGCGTGGAGCGGTGCGAGATGACCGACCTCGGCGCAGGTGGCGTCAAAATCGGCGAGATGGGCATCCGCCAGAACGAGGAAGAGGTCGCCAGCCATAATGTCATCCGCGACAACCTGATTGCCCACGGAGGCAGACTCCATCCCGCCGCCGTGGGCGTGTGGGTGGGACAGTCGCCGCACAACCGCATCGAGCACAACGAAATCTGTGACATCTACTACACAGGCATCTCCCTCGGCTGGACGTGGGGCTATACCGAGGCGCTCTGCTACGGCAACATCGTTGCCTACAATCACATCCACCACATTGGGCAGGGCGTGCTCAGCGACATGGGCGGCATCTACACGCTGGGCTTCCACCAGGGCACGGTGCTGCATCACAACCTTATCCACGATGTGGAGAGCCTGAGCTACGGCGGATGGGGCATCTATTTCGACGAGGGCACCACCAGCATCTTGGCGGAGAACAACGTGGTTTACCGCACCAAAACGGGCGGGTTCCACCAGCACTATGGCAGGGAGAACGTCGTGCGCAATAACATCTTCGCCTTCGCGTGGGAGGGGCAGATTCAACGCAGCCGCCCCGAAGCACATCTCTCCTTTACCTTCGAGCGCAACATCGTGTACTGGCGCGAGGGACCGCTGCTGCACGGCAACTGGGGCGACAACCAGTATAAGCTGGACTACAACCTGTACTGGCGCGAGGGCAGCGGCGAAGTGCG
>JANWXG010000092.1:3266-8888 GCA_025057335.1 bacterium
CTGCACGGCAACTGGGGCGACAACCAGTATAAGCTGGACTACAACCTGTACTGGCGCGAGGGCAGCGGCGAAGTGCGCTTCGTTGACCTGACCTTCGAACAGTGGCGCGCGAAGGGACAGGACGTGCACTCGGTGATTGCCGACCCCCTGTTCGTGGCGCCTGACAAAGGAGACTTTCGGCTGAGAGCGGGTTCTCCCGCTACAAAAATCGGTTTTCAGCCGATAGACATCTCGAAGGCGGGACGTCTGACGAACAAGAAGAAGGGGGGCACGCCACTGGCTCCGCCTGCGTTTCCTGTCGCCAGGTGAAGCTTGCGGTTGGAGTCATCGTGTGAGGTGCTTCATGTGTGCTCACGGAGCAGCTGCGAGAAGTCTTCCCAGACAGACTGTTCCAGCTGCTCCAAGGGCTGGGTAGCGTCCAGGAGCAGGTAGCGATGCGGTTCTCGCTGAGCCTCCGCGAGGAACCCCTGGCGCACTTTTTCGTGGAAGGCGAAATCCTCCGCCCCGATGCGGTCTCGTTCGCGTTGACGTAGCAAGCCGACCTCCACAGGCAGGTCTAAGAGGTAGGTACGCACTGGTTGCAAGCCGCCTGTGGCAAACTGGTTCAACTGTCTCACCCATTCCAGGTCCAGCCCGCGCGCATACCCCTGGTAGACTAGCGTAGAGTCGGCGTATCGGTCGCAGAGGACTGCTTTGCCTTCCTCGAGGGCACGGCGGATGTGGCGAGTGTGGATGGCTCGGTCGGCGAGGAACAACAGCAGCTCTTCCTCGCGTTGCAGGTCGCCACGTTCCAGTAGCAGGGCACGCAAGCGGGGTTCCCACGGCTCGTATGTGAGCCAGACAGGAACCCCCTCTTGCTGAAGCCGTTCGGAGAGCCAGCGGGACAGCGTGGTCTTGCCCGCCCCCTCGATGCCTTCAAAGCTGACAAACGGTGCGCTCATCCTGGGGGCGGGGAGATGCGCACTCGGCGGTTCGGCTCTACCCCTACGCTCTCCGACACCAGTCGGTATTTCTCTACGAGCTGGTGCTGTAGGCGACGGATGTAGCTGTTCTGCGGAGAGAGGTCAACGGGCATCGAGGTGCGCAACACCTCGTGAATCGCCGCCTCCGTCTCCAGCAGGGCAGCCTCCGTCGGGTCGAGCGTCGGCTCCGAGTCGTCCCAGCCTTCTGGCGGGCGCATCGCGAAGATGTCCTGCACACTGCTGGCGATTTGCGCGTAGGTATTGCTCTTCACTACATATACAGGTAGCCCTCGCACCGATGCTTCCTTCATCCGCGCAGGCTCGCGGCGAGCGTTCGCTTTCAGCGCTATCACTACGTCCGCCTGCTGTACGTCTCGCACAATGTAGGCGGGTACACGCAGTTCGCGAATAGCGCGCTCCAGCCGGTTGCGGCTGACACCGTAGGGAAAGATGCGCACGGTGGAGGGCAGCTGCTTGCGCTCTTTGGGAGCGCTGGGACGAATGGTGAGCGCTCCTGTCTGCTTGGCGGGTTCTGGCGTATCACCTGCTTGCACCACCTGAATCGTTCCGTCGGGCAGGCGGACGCGCACCTCGGGGCGCGGCGTCTCCCCGCGCAGAATGCGGTCTACCGTGCTGGCGACGTCGTGGTGGATAGCCAGCTTATCCTTCTCGATCATTTCAATAATGATGTCGAAGGTTGGTGGCGCCTTGCGTTCTAGCACGGTCTTCTGCGTTCCTCGGCGACGCGCCTCTTCATCGGAGAGGGTGACCGCCTGAATCCCTCCCACCAGGTCACACAGGGTGGGGTTCATCAGCAGGTTTTCCAGCGAGTTGCCGTGCGCTGTGCCGATGAGCTGCACGCCTCGCTCGGCGATAGTGCGTGCCGCGAACGCCTCCGCCTCCGTGCCGATTTCATCAATGACAATCACTTCTGGCATGTGGTTCTCCACTGCCTCGATCATCACCGCGTGCTGCAGCTCTGGTGAGGCGACCTGCATCCGTCGCGCCATGCCGATAGCAGGGTGGGGGATATCGCCGTCGCCTGCGATTTCGTTAGAGGTGTCCACGATGACCACACGCTTGTTGAACTCATCGGCGAGCACGCGCGCAATCTCGCGCAACTTGGTGGTCTTGCCGATTCCGGGGCGTCCGAGCATGAGCACACTCTTACCGCGCTCAATCACATCTTGAATGATGTCAATGGTGCCGAACACGGCTCGTCCGACACGGCAGGTCAATCCGATGATACGTCCCTGTCGGTTGCGGATAGCGGAGATACGGTGAAGAGTGCGCTCAATGCCTGCGCGGTTGTCTTTGCCGAAGGCGCCCACACGCTGTACTACATAGTCGATGTCCGCTTCGGTAACCTCCATGTCACTCAGTTTGAGCGTGCGGTCCGGGAAACGCGCTTGAGGCTCTCGTCCGAGGTCGAGGATGACCTCCAACAGGTCATCGAGGCTCGGCTCCTGCTCGAGGGCGCGTCGTACCTGCGGTGGTAACACCGCCAGCAATTCGTCCAGGTTGTCGGTGACACGCAATTGCGTCTTCGGGCGCTGCGCTATTGGCGCGCCAGTTGGGAAATTGAAGCTGCTCATGCAGTCTCTAAAGACTTTTTCCCTCCTGCCGATTACGGCGTGAAGCAGACTGTGTATCTACTTCTATGATACCGCACTCCCCCCCTGCAACGCAAGCGAAAAAGCAAGGTGCACTTACCATTAGCTCGGTGTGATGAAGAGAAGACCGACCTACGCAGGTTTTCCCAGTCCGTGTAGGCGGTTTTCTGCTGTTCAGCAGCAGCGATTGGAGGCGCAGGAGGGTATCGCTCGCATGCAGCGCTGCTCTCCAGCCAATCGTGAATCTTCTGGAGGTTCACGCTCTGTCGTGACTTGATGGCGGAGGCGACGGAGCACGTCATCATTTGGAGGGTCACGCTCTGTCGTGACCCTGATAGCGGAGGCGACGGAGCGCCTCCCTCCAGGGAAATCGTGTGATGGGAGACCTCCCTCCAGAGCGAATACCTGCGAGGGTTCGCAGAGCCAAGCTTGACTACCGTTCCTGTCGCTGAGGGGTTGGCGACCTGCGTCGCGGGCAACGGCTTGCTGACCCCCTTGGAGGCGACAACCTGCGAGAGGGCACATGTTGCCCGCGACTTCTGGCGTGGTCGTCTGAGCGACCTGTTCCATACCCTACTGGAGAGCGTCGCTCTATCCGCTGTTTACCACTGTCTGCCAGGCATTCGCTGCCTCGCCTTCGCGATACAGCAAGGGGAAGTAGGGTCCTGCAAACGGGTCGCCGTCCTTACCGCCCAGGAGGAAGACGTTCATGTGCTTGTCGCTCCAGGTGCCCGCACGGTAGCGCGTGCCGTCGGGCATAAGGTGGATTGCCCACGAGCGGCGCGGACGCTGGCTGAGGTTGGGGCCGCTACCGTGAATGGTCAAACAGTGGTGAAAGCTGAGCGCGCCTGCAGGCATCTCGCACTTTACTGTGCGCCAGGGTTGACCAGAGACCTCCTCAATGCGTCGCTGAAGCGTCTCCAGATCCTGCTCAAAGAAGTTGCCTTCAGGAAGCAGACCCCACTTGTGACTACCTGGTACCACTTGCATACAGCCGTTCTCTTCGGTCACGTCGTCCAAAGCCAGCCACGCCGTGAGCAGCTCAGGCGGGTCGGTGCATTGCCAGTAGTGATAATCCTGGTGCCAGCCGACGTTGCCTCGTGTGCCCGTGTCTGGCGGTTTGTAGAGCAGCTGGTCGTGCCACAGGCGGATGCCTTTCGCTCCCGTCAGCCGCGCCGCCATCTCTCCAATCAGCGGATGCAGGATGTAGCGCGCAATCACAGAGTCCGCCCAGTAGCTGTTGTCAATTTTCACGATGTGGTCTAAGGGCTGTCCGGGTTCGATGTTGCGGCTCCATGGGGGGCGTTGCGTGTTGTACTCGCCTGCGATGACCTTGGCATGGTGTTCTCTGAGCAGCTCAATCTCCTCATCGGACAGGATTTTGGGCGCAATCCAGTAACCGTTCTCTCGGTAGAACTGCACATCTGCTTCCGTCGGGAGCAGCGAAGACATGAGCGTTCCTCCTCCACACTGGGCATGTTTAGTACTCCTGATTATAACTGCTGCCGTACTGGAGGTCAACCTCGGTGCGGTGCCAGCGCCGTATTGTCAGGAAGTGTAGCGAGCCAACTGCTCCGTGAGCCATGCCTTGCCTCCCCGATGGAGAGGCAATGACAGTTCGCCTGGCGAAGTGCAGAACGGCGAGACTACCGCGCCGCCTTCGAGGCAGGCAAGGCAGTCTACCAGCAGCTGATGGCTGTTGCATCTGAACATGCACAGTCGCTGGGGGAGGGAGGACGCTATCTTCTGACTCGGCAGGAGCCTCGCCCTCCAGAGCGAGTGGCAGGTTGCGCTTCGTCATGCACTTGCGGATGCGACAGAGCGCATCCCTCCAGGGAATCTCTGGAGGGTCGCGCTCCGTCGCGACCGTTGAAAACCTGCGGCTCGGCGGGAGCCTCGCCCTCCAGTCTCCTTGTCATTCTGAGCGAAGCGAAGAATCTCAGCCTATCATAGTGTAGAGATGCTTCGCTTGCGCTCAGCATGACAGGGGGGGTATGCCTCGCCCGCGGCTCAGCAAGACAGCAACGGCGAGACGCTTTGCTGTCGCTCAGCATGACAAGGGGACAGCGCGGCAGGAGCCTCGCCCCCCAATGCCGAGATGGTTGGCGTGTTGTGAACCCCACACGCCTTTCTCTGTTGCTGATATACCTGTGAGAGAGGATGGATAGCGTCAGGTTGGGCATAGACACATCAGAGGACACCCATGCTGCAGAGCAACAGGCTCCGCGCAAACCGTCGGCAGGCGTCTCCTGGCGTGCTGTGCTGATAGGTATCTTGCTCCTCCCGCTGAACGTGTACTGGGTCATTGTGGCGGAGCTGTACTGGTACGCCATCCTCACGCTCAACCCACTTTTCGTGACGCCGGTGTTCTACCTGTTCGTGCTGGTGCTCCTCAACGCCCTGCTTCGTCGCTTCGCAGCACGCTGGGCGCTCACCTCCGCAGAGCTCGTCGTTATCTACCTGATGCTGGTGGTCTCCTGCACGGTCGCCACACACGACTTCCTCATCAATCTTATCTCGCTGATGGGATGGGCGCGATGGTTCGCCTCGCCGTCTAACCGCTGGGAGGACACGCTGTTTCCCCACCTGCCTCGCTGGCTGCTGGTGTGGGATAAGGAGCTTTTGGAAGGCTTCTTTCAAGGCAACAGTACGCTTTACCGAATAGAAGTGTTGAAGATGTGGGCGGCTCCGCTGGCGTTCTGGAGCCTGTTCATCCTCATCGCGGGCTGGACGATGCTCTGTCTGAACACGCTCTTCCGCCGCGCGTGGATGGACCAGACGCGCCTCTCCTTTCCCATCGTGCGTCTGCCTCTGGCACTCACTGAACCTTTCACCCCCGGCGCGATGATACGCACGCGCGCCCTGTGGTTGGGCTTCCTCGTAGCGGCGGGGTTAGACCTGCTCAACGGCTTGCACGAGTGGTTTCCCAGCCTACCACACTTCCCAACGCGCGCCGTGCCCATCCAGTTCACACAGCCCCCTTGGACGGCGGTGGGCTGGTTCGTGCGTACTTTCTACCCATTCGCCATTGGGCTGGCGTACCTAGT
>JANWXG010000093.1 GCA_025057335.1 bacterium
TCTGTCGCGTCCGTAGAGGTCACGACGGAGCGTGACCCTCCAGAAGATAGCACGCCGTTGGAGGGACGCGCTCCGTCGCGTCCCTCTCCCCAATCCGTCAGAAGCTGCTAGCTCACGTTGCTCCCATACGCCGTCTGCCACAAGCCGTATCCCACGCCGTAGCGCGCCCGCGCGCCGTAGTACACTACGTCCCGCAGGAACACGCTCTCGCTCACAGACGGGTCTTCCAGTGCGGAGAACTCCAGTGGCACGTCCGACCGCTCCTGCAGGATGACCGCGCGCACCGCACGGCTTGTGTCCAGCACGAACCACTGGTTGCCTGTGATATACGGGCTCACGATAAGACGCAACGCCCCCTGCAACACGTTGCGGTAGGGCGTGCTGGCGCCGCTGCCGCCCTTCACGACCACCACCTGCGACTCCAGCAGCTCCATCGCAGTCCACCGCAGGCGTGGGCCCACCAGCAGGGTATCGGGCAAGATGCCCAGCGGCACGCCCTGGTCATCCCGAAACAGCATCATGTTGGAGATGGCGTTTTGCAGGGTGTCGGGGTTGAGCGGCTGATTGGTCATGTTGCTCTGCGTCCCGCTCTCCCCTTCGACGTGGTTGTGGGAGAACAGCGGCTGCCCGTCGTAGCAGGGCTGCGTGAAACCGTCCAGCAACGCCTTCACCACTAGAAAGTCCTTATGGCGTGCTGCTTCGCGCCCCAGGTCCTGCACGCGCAGGCGAATCGCCCCAATCTGCTCGTCCTCCAAGGCGCGCCGTTCCACTGCAATCGTGCTCTCCCACACGGTATCCTGAACCGTGTAACTGTATGGGCGTAGCCCCTTGGGCATCCGCTCGTCCACAAACTCACGCATCACGGGCACACTGCCCAGCCAGCCGTACTTCTGCACGGGCAGCTCCGTCTGCACTACTGTCGCAATCTGCGGGTAGATGGCGCCCTCTACCTGTCGCCGATACGCCTCAAAGAAGTCCGCACGCAACCCCGCCTCCAGCAGGGCGCCCAGCTCACCACGAGTAATCGCCGGCATCGCCACACCTCCTATCGCACCGCGTTGTCAATGCGAATGCGCGCTCGCGTCGCCGACAGCACCTCCACTACGTAGCCCACGAGCTGGTTGTTCGTAGCAGTAGCCGTCAGCGTGTTGTCATCCAGCGCATACATCGCCTGTCCCACGCTCGCCTGCGTGAAGCCACTACCGTTGTACACGTAGGTACCGCGCTTGAGCACGCGCACCGACTTCGCCCCCGCAGTGCCCCCTGTGTTGTCCACGCTCTCGAACGCCACGCCCACGAACACGTCGCTGCTCGTGCCGCTGCGCGACGGGTAGGCAAAACCGTCGTTACGCACGCTCACCAGCGCGCCTTTGTAGATGACCGCGTTTGCCCCCACCCGATAGCTCACCAGCTCGCCCGGCTTGTCCAGCGGGTCATACGGCGCAGTCAATGCAGGCATCGTCTATCGCCTCCTTCCTCGCGAGAGATGTTCGCGAATTCGTTCCCAGGGCAGGTCGCCCCAGTGCTTGCGCAGGAACGCCTCTTCCTCCGCGCTCAGTTCAGACTCCGCCTCCGAGGGCACAGGCGCCCGCTCGCCGAACAGTATCACAGGGGGCAGCGCCTCCACCAGACGGGCAAATATCTCTGCGACGCTCGCGTTGCCTCCTGCAAAGGTCACTACCTGCGTTCCCTGCAGCAGCAACGTCCGTGCCATCTCGCGCACCGCAGGCGTCAGCTTGCCCTGCTGCAGCCACCGCTGCAACCTCTCCTCCACCTGGCGCTCGCGTAGGGCGAACTCCGCCGCCTCCGCTCGCTGGCGCAACGCCTCTATCTCTTGCTCCATCGCTCCTACCTCCGTCCAGAGTATCTCGCCCGAAAACGCCACCGCCCCCGCGCTGAGCAAACGCGCATCCGCCACGCGCGGAGTCGCCGTCACCGACACCTCCACGAGGCGCTTCACGTCGGGCGTCACCGCCACGCTGATGCCCCGAATGCCCAGCCGCTTGAGCAAAGCCTCCGCCTCAGGCAATAGGCTCAGCCGCCCGAACAGCTCCTTGCCCCGACGCCACAACGCCTTCAACTGCCCGATTTGCCATCTCTCGGACAGATGCTCCACTACTAGCGGCACGGGCGACGTAAACCCATCCACTAGCGACTGCAGCTGCTCCTCGCTTACTTCCAACCCCTTGTCGGGATAGGAGCCTGCCTCGAACAGCTTCGCCTCTCGCTCCACTTCCATCGCCTTCACCTCCTTCCATTCAGTATGGGGAAGATACAGACATTTGTCAACTTTTTCAGGAGTATTCGGGAAATTGCAGTGATAGAAAAGCCTGTCTCAATACATGGTTGGCTCAGCAGGGGGGCGCTGCGTGGAGCGCATAGCAGATTCTCGCCCCCGACTTTAGTCGGGGGCTATGGGAAACGCCAATCCGCTTGTGCGGAATGGAAACCTGCGCAGGCAGGTTTCGCCTTCCTCATAGCCCCCCATTTCAATGGGGGGCACCAACCGTAGGTTCCCTCCTTGCTCAACAGGAGAGAGGCTACCCTCCGCCGAACCGAAAGCCAAACACGCAGAAGGGAAAGGAGTTGTGGTATGCCCAAAATCACCATCATCGGCGCGGGAAGCGTCGTGTTCACCAAGAACCTCCTTGGCGACATCCTCAGCTTCCCCGAACTGGCAGAATCGCACATCGCCTTGATGGATATCGACCCCGACCGTTTGCACACTGCCAAGCGCGTGGCGGAGAAAGTCGCTCGGGCAGTCAACGCCCACCCCACCATCACCGCCACGCTCGACCGACGCGAGGCGCTAGACGGCGCAGACTACGTGATTAACACCATTCAGGTAGGCGGCTATAAGCCCGCTACAGTCATCGACTTCGAGGTGCCCAAAAAGTATGGCTTGCGCCAGACCATCGCCGACACCATCGGCGTGGGCGGCATCATGCGCGGGTTGCGCACTATCCCTGTGCTGCTAAGCATCGCCCGCGACATGGAGGAGCTGTGTCCCAATGCCCTGTTCATTAACTACACCAACCCGATGGCAATCAACTGCTGGGCGTGGTATCGGGCATCGAAGGTAAAGGTAGTCGGCTTGTGCCACAGTGTGCAGGGCACCGCATGGTCACTCGCAGTAGAAGACCTCAAAATCCCTTATGAGGAGGTCAACTACCTCTGCGCAGGCATCAATCACCACGCCTTTTATCTGCGCTTTGAGCGCAACGGCGAAGACCTCTACCCCGCGCTCCGCCAAATCTATCTGGAAGGGCGCGTGCCCCACTACAATCGTGTGCGCTACGAGATGATGATGCGTCTGGGCTACTTCGTCACCGAGTCCAGCGAGCACTACGCGGAGTACGTGCCCTACTTCATCCGCCGCGACCGCCCCGACCTCATCGAGCGCTACAACATCCCGCTGGACGAGTACATTCGCCGTTGCGAGGAGGTCATCGCCCGCTGGGAACGGATGCGCGTGGAGTTCGAGAGCGATGACCCCATCACTGTGGAGCGCAGCATGGAATACGGCTCCCTCATCATCCACAGCATGGAGACGGGCACCCCGCGCGTCGTATACGGCAACGTGCGCAACGACGGGTTGATTACCAACCTCCTGCCGGGCTGTTGCGTGGAAGTGCCCTGCCTGGTGGACAAGAACGGGATCCAGCCCGTGCGCATCGGCGACCTACCTCCGCAACTGGCAGCCATCATCTCCACCAACGTGAACGTGCAGTATCTCACTGTCGAGGCAGCTCTCACGGGAAAGCGCGAACACATCTACCACGCAGCCATGCTCGACCCGCACACAGCGGCGGAGCTCACGCTGGACGAAATCTGGGCGCTCGTGGACGACCTGCTGGAGGCGCATGGGGAGATGATACCCGTCGGGAAGGCATAGGTCAGAGGAAAAGAGAGGCGGCAGGGAAGGATACCCTGCCGCTCCACAGAGCCAGAGAGCAGGCTTTTCGCGTCAACGTCCGAGTCTGCACACTACCTCCTCGTCACGGGATGAGGACGGACCGACGAAGCCCACCGGCGAAACCTCTCTCGACGTTGCTGCGCTACAACCCCCTCCACAACCCGATACAGCGCTAGCACGTACTCCTCTGCTCCCTCCGCCAGCGCCTCACGCAGCTCTCGTAGAGGGTCGCTCGCCAAAATGCGCACAATCTGCGCCTTGTACAGCACCAGCTCCAGAGCGTCCACCATCCACTGTGGTACTGCCCCGTCTACCTCCAGCCGATCGGGCAGGTAGCGCCAGCAACAGCTCGCCCGTCTCTCCCGCTCGAAGTCCGCCACCGCGCGTAGCCACCGCCCCTCGCCCACGTATCGGATGGTGCTCAGCACACTCGACAGGTTCGGATACCCCTCCGGATGCTCAGGCAGCGGCTGCACCACCGATAACACGCGCACACGCAGGGCAAAACGCGATAGCGCCGCGATGTAGCGGTCTAAATCGCGCATCACCCAGCTGAATACCTGCGCCTGCCTGCGGCTCCACACGTTATACCCCACAATGTAGCGAGGAGGCTCTGCGGGCAGAAAGGTATCCGCAGGCAGCGCGAACACCTGCTGCACTATGTCATCTATCTCCTCCCCTGTCTGCCAGCGCGCCACAAACTGGCGGCGCAACTGCTCCAGCCTGTCCAGATGCTGAGGCGCAGGCAAACGCAGCAGGTCGCTATCCTCTAAGGGCACACAGTCTGTATCATCTACTTCCACGTGCGTAAAAAAGCGAAGAGTGGAAGCAAAACTCATCGGCTTCGAACCTCCGTAATTGCCAGATGCGCTAGCGCGCATGCTTTCCCCTCAACCAGTGGAAAAGAACCGTTCTGCGGGGAAACCACACTGCTCGAATATCCTCGCGGAGACCTTCTGCAGATGTTCTCTTACACTTTTTGGATGACTAATTCCGAAGAATGTTTCATTATTTTTTAGCTGCTCAGTATAGCAGCGCTGGCTTTCTCTTCTCAACAACCACCAACGGCTCTGGAAAGGAAAACACCCCGCACTGACGAACTGATTCCTGACATCTCCAACGGAGGAGGGAGCCCCAATGAAAATCGGTATCAACCGATGGACCATGCCAGGCGAATGGTCCTTCGAGCAGTGCTTGAGAGCAGCGAAGGAAGCTGGATTCGATAGCATCGAGTTCAACATGGCGGAAGAGGGCACCCTAGGCTTCGACGCTCAGGAGTCAGAGGTGCGTCCCCTCGCCGAGATGGCGCAGCGCATCGGCATAGAACTCTCCAGCCTCTCTACTGGTTTAGGATGGAAGTACCCGCTGACCAGCCCCGACCCCGCCGTGCGGGCAAAGGGCATCGAGGCAGTGCGCAAGCAGCTGCACATCGCCAGCTGGCTGGGCGTCGATGCCATTCTAGTCGTGCCCGGACTGGTCAACGAGGAGACCTCCTACGACCAGGCATACGAGCGTGCCCAAGGGGCATTGCGCGAGCTTCTGCCCGAAGCCGAGAGGCTAGGTGTGCGCATTGGTATCGAGAACGTGTGGAACAAGTTCCTGCTTAGCCCCCTGGAAATGCGTCAGTTCATCGACGAACTGGGCAGCCCCTACGTCGGCGCCTACTTCGACGCGGGCAACGTGCTGGTCATGGGCTACCCCGACCAGTGGATACGCATCCTGGGCAAGCGCATCCTCCGTGTGCACGTCAAAGACTTCAAGACGCACATCGGCAACATCACGGGCTTCTGCAACCCCCTGCAGGGCGATGTGCCTTGGACGAGGGTGAATCAAGCCCTGCGCGAAGTGGGATACGACGGCTACATCACCGCAGAAGTAGAGGGCTATCCGAGATACCCTGAACTCGGTCTGAAGCACATCGCTGAGAGCCTACGGACGGTGTTCGGATAGGAGGAGGTGAACCATGCTGCGAGTAGGCGTGGTGGGCGTGGGCACGATGGGGCGCACACACGCGGCGGCGTATACCAGACTGCCCAACGCCCAGCTGGTGGGCTTTTACGACATGGCGACCGAGGCGGCGCAGCGCACCGCGTCCCAGTTCGGTGTGAAGGCGTTTGATAGCTACGGCGCGTTGCTGCAAGAGGTGGATATCGTGGACATCTGCACCCCCACGCCGACCCATCTGGAGCTCGTGGTGAAGGCGGCGGAGGCAGGCAAGCACATCTTGTGCGAGAAGCCACTAGGGCGCACCTTGCAGCAGTGTGAGCAGATGATCGAGGCTGCCAGCAAGGCAGGCGTGACGCTGATGCCCGCGCAGGTGCTGCGCTTCTTCCCGGAATTCAAGCAGGCGCGCGACCTCGTGCTGGCAGGTGCGGTCGGCACGCCCGTCGCCATTCGCACTCGCCGGGGCGGACCTTACCCCCGCGCCGCCAACGACTGGTACGCCGACTTCGAGCAGAGCGGTGGCCCCATCCTCGACATGGTCATCCACGACTTCGACTGGCTGCGCTGGACCTTCGGCGAGGCGGAGCGCGTGTTCGCCAAGGCGCTGACCTTCAAGGGGCTGGACCACATCGACTACGCCCTCATCACACTGCGCCTGCGCAGCGGAGCCATCGCGCACGTGGAGGCGAACTGGGCAGACCCGGGCGGTTTCAAGGTGGACTTCGAAATCGCGGGCGACGCGGGCATGATTGCCTTCGACAGCCGACACGCTACACCGCTGACCGTCGCTAAGCAGGACGCAGGCGGAGGAGGCGGTGGCGTCGCCGTGCCCGAAAGCCCCCTAGCGGAAGACCCCTACTTCCTGGAGATTCAGCACTTCGTAGACAGCGTGGCAGCTGGTCAACCGCCCTCCATCACGGCGGAGGACGGCATGAAGGCGGTGGAAATCGCCCTCGCGGCAATCGAGAGCGTCCAGACGGGCAAAGTGGTTCGGCTGGGAGGAGGTGCATGAGATGGCAGTACGAATCGGCATGATGAGCTTTGCACACATGCACGCCTACTCTTACGCGCACTGCGTGAAGATGCTGGAATCTGAAGGCAGGGCGCAGCTGGTCGGTGTGGCAGACCACGACCCCGAACGCGGCAAACAGGCGGCGCAGCAGTACGACACACGCTTCTTCGAAAGCTACGAGGATCTGCTCGACGCGGGAGTAGACGCGGTCATCGTCTGCCCGGAGAACGTCAGGCACCGTCCCCTCACCGAGATGGCAGCCCAAGCAGGCAAGCACGTGCTGTGCGAGAAGCCTCTCGCCACCAGCAAAGCCGACGGCAGGGCGATGATTGAGGCGTGCAAGGCGCACAGCGTGCAGCTCATGACCGCCTTCCCCTGCCGCTTCAGCCCGTCGTACATTCGCCTGAAGCAGATGGTACAGGCGGGAGAGCTGGGCGAAGTGCTGGCGATTCGGGGCACCAACCGCGGACGCAATCCCGGCGGCTGGTTCATCGTGCCCGAGCTGTCAGGCGGCGGCGCAGTGATTGACCATACCGTGCACGTGACCGACCTCTGCCGAGACCTGCTGGGCAGCGAAGTGGTGGAAGTGTATGCCGAAATCAGCAACGGCTTCTGCCATGGCGACTTCGACGACACAGGCATGCTCACGCTCACCTTCGCCAACGACGTGTTCGCCACGCTCGACTCCTCGTGGTCGCGCCCGAAAGTGTTCCCCACCTGGGGCGACGTGACCCTGCAGGTCGTGGGCACAAAGGGGCTGGCGTACATGGACATGTTCGCCCAAAACTCCACCCTGTACGACGACAGGGAGATGCGCATCACGCTGCAGCATTGGGGCTCCAACATCGACTACGGGCTGGTGAGCGCGTTCGTGGAGAGCGTGGCGACAGGCAAACCCGTGCCCATCACGGGCGAGGACGGGCTAGCGGCAGCGGAAGTGGCGTTTGCTGCCTACGAATCGGCGAAACGCGGCGAGCCTGTGCGACTGCCCTTGCCCGAGTAGCGGGGCGCATCCGCAAAAAAGGAGCGCCCCGCAGGGCGCCCAAGGTCAGAAGGGGATTTGACACGACGCCTAGACGTAGCGGTAAACCAGGTAACTACGCACGCGCCACGCCCACACGCCGACCGTGATGCCCAGCCAGCCTCCTACCACAGCTCCAATGACGCCAAGAGGCACAACCCACCACACAGGTACCACGTAGGCGCGCAACACCCGCCACGTCTGCCCTGCGATGCCTGCCTGCCGCCATTCCCTCCAGATGCGCTGGTAGTCTGCCTCGTAGAAACGGTAGAGCTGGGCGAGCTGCTGGATGCGCTGCGGACGTTGCGCATTGTCTTGCAGACCGAGCGCCTGCAGCGGAAGGCGAGGCGGAGAGCTCAGCAGAATCTTCGGCTGCTGCTTGGCGGACCGCTCGACCGACTGCACGATTTGCGCCAGCATATGATCCCGGTTGCGACTCTGGACGTGGGTGAAGTTCTCCGCTACGGCAACGCACCACACGAGGCTGAGAAGCGCCACTGCGACCGATACGCCGAGAACCCATCGACGCTGACGCATCACCAGACCAGCCGCTGCCGCGCTCGCCATCAGCGTTCCCATGACCTGCAGGGCGACGACGCCGTTGGGCAGTGTCTGCGCGAAAGATGCACAGCCCCCCGGTCCGCTGACGCAAACCGAATCGGGGACGAACACGGGTCTTGTCACAACACCAAACCCCTCCCTCGCGATGTCCACGCGGTCGGCTACGCCGCCGCGAGTGGTTGCTCGTCTATACACCCTGCCCCAGTAGTCGCGCTGCAGTCTACTAAACCATTCGCTATACCTTTGCTGTACCGTGTTAGCCAAAGGAACCAGAGACGGCTCCTCAACAGGGCGCAGGGTAGCCAGCGGGGGGATGGGACGCTGATGCACGGGAAGGGATTCGATGTTGAACAGCGCCTCACGCAGCGCAGGGGAGGAGTCTGCCAGCACCGCCTTGCTGCCCGCTGTCCA
>JANWXG010000094.1 GCA_025057335.1 bacterium
CCCCAAGATGAGACCTCCCACGGGGTTAACCCGGTAAGGACCCCGGAAGAGAACCGGGTGGATAGGCCGCAGGTGTAAGCACGGCAACGTGTTCAGCCTAGCGGTACTAATAGTCCGAGGGCTTGACCATACCTGCGCTTTGCCCAAGATGCCAACCCCTGTGCAGCTATCCAGTGGCTCACACCAGATGTCTTCCTGGTGACCATAGCGGAGGGGAAACACCCGTTCCCATCCCGAACACGGCCGTTAAGCCCTCCAGCGCCGATGGTACTGGCGGGGCAACCCGCTGGGAGAGTAGGACGTCGCCAGGAGCTGAAGAAAAGCCCCTGACCATATGGTCAGGGGCTTTCGTGTTACTTTGCTAGAGTCTCAATCAAGCGGAACACAATCGCCCCCGCGGTGACAGAGCGGATGACGGCATCGAACTCTGCCTGTCGATCTCGTAAGCGCTCCGCCATCACGCGTGTGGGCACGAAGATAAAGTCGCCCAGCTCCACTGTTCGTATCTTGCGTGCTGGCAATACCTCTCCTGTTGCGCGGATGACTAGTATCCTGTCGCGTGCCGCATCGTTCGTGAAGCCGCCTGCATACTCGATGTAGTATGAAACGCTCTTGCCGGGGACATAGAGCACCGCCGAGGGCACGACTACTGCCCCCGTGACCGCTACTGTCGTCGGCTTCTCGGGGATGTAGATGATGTCTCCGTCGCGCACCTCTATATCTTCAGGCCCACCTGGCTTTTCCAGGGCAGCCAGCAGGTTAATCCGCACATTGCCAGCGGGAAGCAAGTCCTCATCCCGTAGCGGGCGTGCCTGCGAGACCAGGTCGCGGGAGAGCAGTTTGGCAGCCTCGGTAACCTGCTGCGGAGAAGCGGAAGCGCCGGGCGAAACCGTCTGTCCGAGAAGCGCGGTCACGCTCGTCGCGAGGGCTGTAGGCTGTGCTAGCCCTGCTGCAAATCGGACGCGCTCCACATCGGAGCGAGCCAGCGCCCGCCGGTACTCCTCCTCGTTCACAACTTGCAGCACTTGCAAAATGCGTCCCGTGAGCGTCCGCTGCAGCTCGCTAATGACCTGTTCGGGACGGCGCAGCAGGCGCGCTGCTTGTGGATAAGCAGTATCCAGCAATCCCCCCGCTCGCTTCACTACCTCACTAAGCCGCTCTTTGGGACTGCGCAGAGTGTAGGGGCCTGGCTGCTTTACTGCGCCGCGCAGGTATACCGTCAACGGCTTCTGCAAGAAATCCCCGCGCGCCCGCACGGTAACCACATCGCCATCTTCCAGCAGCGGGTTGTGCGCTTCTACGCCCTGCAGAGCTGCCTCCAGATCTACCTCTACCGGAGGAGTGCCGACAGGCTTTCTTGCCTTCGCAATCTCCACACGGGATGCCGCTTCGGGGAGAGGACCGCCCGCCAAACGGATGAGGTCCGCAAGGCGCATCCGCTCCGCGCGGGGATAAGTACCTGGCGACTGAATGGCGCCATCGATCGTCACTACGTTCTCTGGGGTAAACCGCGCCTGCTCGCGCGTGTACACCATGAGCACATCGCGGTCATGTATCGGCGCGTTGTGTTCGGGGTCGTTCAGCATCGCTTTGCGCAGGTCTATAGCCAGCAAAGGACCATAGCTGCCATCCGGGTTGCGCCGCTGCAAGAACGCCCGCTCTACGTAAGCATTGGGTAGTACGCCTCCTGCCTGCAACAACAAGTCTTGCACCGTCATGTTGTCTGCGCGATAGAAAATGCCCTCCTTCTGCACTGCACCGCGCACCTCCACTCGGCGGTCGCCCATCCACTCGACGTCCTTGATAGCATACACCACTAGTCGGTCGCGCCGTTGCAGGACAACGTTTGCCTGCGGGTCGCGCTGGAGCGCCCGCGACAGCGGTATCGGGATGAGCGTTTGTGTGTTGTCTGGGTTGGTGCGGAAGAGGTCGGCGCGTACAGTATAGGCGTCCTCCACTACTCCACGCGCTCGCTCTACTAGGTCAGCTACCGTCATGCCGGGCGTTAGCGCGTAGTTGCCCGGCTGGTCCACTGCGCCCTCGACGGTCACGATGTTCGCGAAAATGGGGCGGATGCTGTATACCTCTACCCTGTCGCCGTCGTAGAGAGGCGGGTTGTTCTGCTCGCTGTTGTCCAGCAAGTTGGCGTCGATGAGCTGGCGCGTCTCACCAGGGCGCACGGAGGTCACTGCTACCCGCTGCGCTACCCCGGAAGGCTTTACCCCTCCCGCGAAGGCGATGGCATCGCGCAGGCGCTCCCCTGGCAGCAGCTCGTAGATGGCTGGTCGGTACACTTCCCCTTCAACGCTGACCTGCACTTCCACAGGGGGGACGAAAATCACGTCACCCGGTTGCAGTGGCATGTCCTGTCTGCCATCGCCATGGAGCAGGAATCGGTAGAAATCGAAGGTATGCACAGAACCGTCGGTGCGTCGAAGCTGGATACGTCGCAGCGAACCATTGTCGTTGGGACCGCCGCAGGCGTACAGCGCGTTAAACAGTGTCGCGACCGCAGGTACCTGATAGCTGCCGGGCGCGTATGCCTCCCCCGCAACGATGATAGTCATGGTGCGCAGCTCCTGCAGGGTAAGGGTCACCTGTACGTTGCGGATGACGCGCGATAGCGCCTTACGTACTGTCTCCTCCAGCTGCATGAGCGTCTGTCCGCGAGCGACTACTTTGCCCCCCGTCGGAAGGGAGATGGCTCCCTGTGGGTCTACTCGGAGGGTCACTTCGCGCGGTTCCAGCGTCTCGCTCCAGTAGCGTAGAGTCAACACGTCTCCCGAACCCAGCTGGTAACGCTCTGGCGCGGGAGCCAGCACGTTCATCCATAGCATGGCGTCGGGTCCCACGAAGTTCTTCAAGGCATCTGCAGGGGGCAGGGCAAGCAGAGCAGAGGTCATCGCCTGCAGTTGCTGCGGGGTGAGCGGGGGAGCAGGAACGGAAGGGGCGGCTGGCGTTTCTTGCGGAGAGGTAGGAGGTTCTGGCTGCCGGGTCTCTACGGAGCCTGTGGGCGTAGGAACACTGGGGCGCAGCGTGGGAGAAGGCGTTCTCGGAACTGGCGTGGTGTCTTGGGATCTAGGTTGGACGGGGCGTGTTGTCCCCGTCTGCTGCGATGCAGCGGCGCCTACTGATTTTGCACTGCGCTGGACGACACTAGCGGTATCCTGAGCAGGGGAGCGTTGCCCTCCTGCGAGAGAAGAGGGAACCATGCTTTGCTGCGTCGTTCTCGGCGTTGTAGTCGGGGAACTAGGCTGCCTCGTTCGTAGCGCGGCAGGTGTCGAAGTCTCTCCTGTTGCAGTAGGCGTCTGTCCCCCACTAGCCTCGCCGTGTCGTGGCGTCGCAGGCTGTTCCAGAGCTGGGAAGGGAGCCTGCTGTATCTGGAGGGTACCCTGCAGCAGCATTTGTAGGTACATTCGCCGCACTGCGATGGCTTCTCGCGCCTGCTGAAAGTAGCTGTATCCAAACCTTTGCAGAGGCGGCTTCAGTGGTGTCATCTTCTCTACTGCAGTGCCCGTATCATCTGCCTCTAGTGCCTCCTCAGCGGTGGGGGGGGGAACCAGCTCCTCCCTCTGCCCGGGCGGTGAGAGACGTGCGGGCGAGCCAGGAGTCAGAGGCGATGAGACTTCTTGCGCAGTACCGAAAGTAGCCCACCACAGTCCCAGACACACGAATGCTACCGCTCTACGCACGCTGTCTGCCCTCCTAGAACGATATGCAGGTTCGCTTCCACAGTATATCAAACAGGGGCGTGCCTCGTCAAAACCATGGCGAACATACCAGTTTTTGCAACAAACCCCTTGACATGATACGCTTCACCAGATAAGATATGGATGGTAAGCGAACACACAATATCGCCTCCGAGGGGGAGGCGTTGAACAAACCTTTGAAGGAGGGTCTTCGATGCAGAATCACCGCTCCACGCGACGAGCGTTCACGCTGATTGAACTGCTCGTCGTCATCGCGATTATCGCCATTCTGGCAGCCATCCTGTTCCCTGTGTTCGCGCAGGCACGGGAGAAGGCGCGGGCGACGTCGTGTTTGAGCAACACGAAGCAGATTGCGCTCGCGGTGAAGATGTACACACAGGACTACGATGAGACCTACGCGATGAACCTGTACTTCCTGGCGCCGAATGTGTGGTTCAGCTTCTACGACGCGCACGTGCCCTACGTGAAGAACGCGGACATCCTACGCTGCCCCTCCGCCCCGATGGAGATCGACTGGCCGAGCATGATCCGGACGCTCACCGGCGGCGCGCTTCGGTCGCCAGAGAACTTCCGCTATGCCTCGTACAACGGCAACTATGCGCTGTTCGAGGACGGCAACTGGGGTGCTCCGCTGGGACGGAACACCGCTGTGGCGCCTATCCGCGAAGCGGAGTTGCAGTATCCTGCTGACACCGCTGCTTTCTACGATGGCTGGCTGGACGTGCAGTTCTACAGCCCAATTGCTCCGCGCCACAGCGAAATGGTCAACTGCGCTTACGCAGATGGGCATGCGAAGGTCGTGCGCGGTCGGCGCAACCCCGACCCCAGAGCGCCCGTTGACCCGATTAAGGGACGCCGCCGCGATGAGTGGCTAGTGGCTGGTGGGCCATACGGTGGCTCGTATGAACTGTGGGGCATTGTGGTGAACCCGAACTGCAACCACGACCTGCGCCGGGCAGGACAGTGCACAGACCCGCCGCGCTCGCTGCGTTAAAACCACTAGAGGTACCTTGCTGAGGGCAGGGGGTAGAAAACCTACCCCCTGCGCTTATGCTGCTGTTGCTAACTCCTGTTCCGCTTGTCGTGCCAGGCCCTGACGCCTGTAGACCGCAGCGAGGAGAGCGTCTGCTACCAGCGGGTCAAACTGCTTACCACGCTGACGCTGTATTTCCAGCAATGCCGATTGCCAGCTCATCCCTCGGCGGTAAGGACGGTCGGTTGTCATAGCGCTGAAAGCATCGGCGACCGCCAGCACCCGCGCCAAGAAGGGTATCTGTTCTCCTGCTAGACCATCGGGATAGCCTTTGCCGTCCCAACGTTCGTGATGTGAACGCACCAGAGGTACAGTCTGCTCCATACCGGGCAGCGCTGCTAAAATGACTGCACCTATCAACGGATGCTGCTTCATCACCTCATACTCTTCAGCCGTCAGAAGGTCGGGCTTCAGTAGCACCTCGTCAGGGATGCCGATTTTGCCCACGTCGTGCACCAGCCCTGCCAGACGCAGCGTGTGCTGCTGTTCTTCGGGCAAACCTAGCTCCTCCGCTATCCATTGGGCGTATTCCGCCACCTGCTCGGAGTGCTGGCGGGTATAGTGGTCTTTGTTGTCGATGGCGGTCACCAGCGCCTCGAGAGTGGAGAAGGCGCCGTCTATCTGAATACGATAGCGCATGCGCCAACTAGCGCGGCTATCGGCAACCCTACTGTCTCCTTGCTGGGCATACAGCAATGCCTGTTGCGCTGTAGACAGTAGCTGAGGTGCACTGTTGGCATCTTCAGGTAGACAGGCAACCCCGATACTCACGCTAACAGGCACAACTTGCCCATTACCAGCACGCGCTAGTATGCTCCGCCGGATGTTCTCCTGTATGTGTCGGGCGACGGTCAGTGCCTGCATTCGCGTGGTATGCGGCAAGAGGATGAGAAACTCATCGGCATCGTAGCGACCGATGATGGCTGCAGCAGGGAGCGATCTCCTGATCGTATGGGCAAGGCTCTGCAACAGCTGGTCTCCAGCATCGTGTCCGTAGGTGGCGTTGAATAGGCTGAAACGGTCTACGTCCAACCGGAGTATGGAGAGCGGATACTGCTGTCGCAACGCCTGCAGGCTCTGCTGCTCCAACACCTGCTGTAGCGCGCTGTGGTTCAAGGTTCCTGTAACAGGGTCTAGGTGGGCATGGGGTTCTGGGTGGAGAGGACGCTGTAGTTGTAGGGTTCGGTGATGCCACCAGAACGTCCACGCCCGCACTCCGAGGAGCATCCCGGGTAATCCCGCCATTGCCAACGTGACGCCCGCGAGATGCTCCCCAAACCAGAAACAGACCAAAGGTGTTAGCACGAGGACACTGCAAAACAGCGTCGTCAAAAATTGCATCCTCATCCTCCCTGACTTGCGCCTTGCCCTTCCGTAGGCGCAGCCTATGCGCAGAACACCATGTAGATTTTTCCATACCGCACACGCCACGTCACACGTGTATCTCACGGTGTTCCCTATCGTCCAGTGGGTGTGGTATAATGCTCATGTCCCAGCAACTGGCATGAGTGAAGGGGGAAGGGATGCGCTACCTAACAGTGCATGATGTCATCTGGATGAACACCGCTCTCACCGGTGCTCCACAGCGCTATGATTTTGACCGTCTGGAGAACGCAGTGTACAGCCAATATTCGTATGGAGACAGCCGAGACGTCATCACCCAGGGGGCGCGGATGCTGCGCCAATTGCTGCAGGACAAGCCGTTTGAGCAGGGAAACGAGCTGACCGCGCTCGTGGCAACAATGACCTTTTTACAGCTGAACGGATATACGCTGCGGGTCAGCTCGGAAGAGGCTCCTGCTGTTTTGGAACAGATGGCACAGGGACAGCTGCGTGCACGGGAGTTTCTCCAGCAGCGGGCGCAGCCCGTCGACGAGCAGGTAGGCTCTCTACGCGAGGTAGTGGCGCAAGTGTGCCAATCCTTGCGCCTGCCCCTCAAAGCGGTACTGGCGGGAGTACATTAGCCCCGGCGAAAGGGCAGCGACCACATATGCAGTTGAAACAGGTGCAAATCAATCTCAACTCTCCGATTGGGCAGCTGGGGGAAGTACGCAAAAGCCATCTGCTTCAGGCTCTGGGCGTGCCGTTCACTCTGCAGCCCGCTCCAATCCCGGGCTTTGTCGCCTACGTCGACCCCTTGCATCGCCGAAGCCTTATGGTGTCTGAGAACCAGATGGTTTACCTGCATGAGGGGGAAAACCTCTCGCCCGACCTGCGCGATGCGGAGCTTATCCTGGCACGTGCTCGTGACGGCTTACTGCTGGACGATCGCTTTGTGGCTGGGGTGCAGTGGATTGCGCACCACGAGGCGGAGGGTGCTGCGACCGAGCTGTCGGTGGAACACTTCCTGCGGTTGAGTGCGACGCAGATACGCGCGCTGTTCCAACAGGCACTACGAGGAGTGGGCCTGCGCTTCACCTACGAGTCGCCGCCTTTTACATGCGACCTGCGCATCGAGCCCTTCTATGCCGATACCGCCTTCTTCTTCATCCAGTTTAATGCGGCGCATCCCCAGCCGTTGCCTCTAGAGACCATCGTATTGCGTGCTGCCGAGTTCGGCGAGTACGTGCGTGACGAGACGGAGGAAATCCTCGGCGCGCTCTTACAGGGGTGAGGAGCATCCATACACGTCCAATCGGATGGAGACCGGTTTTGGAAACGGTCATTCCGCTGGTGCTAGGAGTGTTGGCAGCGTATGCGAAAGACCTTCTGCACCAGCTGGCAGGGACGAGTGCTGCTACTGTGCTGCTCGCGCTAGTGGTGATTGCTTTCCTCATTCCGCAGTTGCGGCGCTACGTGTTAGTACTCATCTGCTTCGGAGTCTGCGTGTTCTCCGTAGAACGAGCGTGGGAAGGGGTGGGCAAGGTTCGATGGACGGAGGCAGTGTGGACCGACTACGCCTTCGTTACCATGTGGCTAAGCATCGCCTTTTTCAGCGGTCTAGCGGGGGTTGGCGAGGTCTGGTGTGGTAGCCCGCGCTGGTCGCAGCAAAGCTACCTGATAGCGGTAGCGCTTTACTTCCTCGGACATGCTGGTGCGCAATGGCTACGGGAGCATCATCTGTCCGCGCTGTTCTTCTTGATGATTGGGCTGGTTGCGCTGGGAGGGGTCTGGTGGATTGGAGCAAACCGAATAGCGCAACCACAGCCCGTGTCTACTGTAAGGCGTCGGCGCGTGCGCTGGATTCAGCACTTGCCTTCGTCAGGAGAGCATACCGACCGCGTGCGGTAGCCCCTGGGGAAAAGTCAAAGGATAACCCTCTTGTCTTGCTGAATCTGTGCATAGCCTTTCTGAGCTGGAGGGAGCATGACGGTAGACCCGCAAACGCCTAGAGGATTTCACCGTCGTACACTACTGCTTGGTGCTGTGCTGTCTGCTGCTATAGCGTATGTGACCACCTATTCGGATATGGTGGTCAAGGGAATGCAGCTGGGTGTGCTGCAGTTTGCGCCAGGGGCGGTCGGTTCGTTCCTGCTAGTGTATGGCGTAGTGAAGCTGCTACGCGCATTTGGTAAGCTACGATGGATGACTTCTGCTGACCTGCTGGTCATCTACCTCATGCTCTTCGCAGCGGTGTTTGTGAGCACGCGAGGCTTTACCGAGAAGCTGATGCCTGCGCCCGTCTACCTGAACTATTTCGCTGACCCGATTAATCAGTATGCACAGCGTTTCATCCCCTACGTGAACCCTGCGCTGGTCGCCTTCGACCCGAAAGGCGAGCTGAAACAGCCTGTGGCGGTGGAGTTTTACGAGAGCCTGCGTTCGGGGGGCATCCCCTGGGGCAAATGGCTGCGTCCGTTGGCGATGTGGTTCCTGTTATACTTGCTGCTGGCGTGGAGTCTGTTCTGCCTTGGCGTGATCCTGCGTCGGCAGTGGGCAGACCATGAACGCCTCACTTTTCCGCACACGGTGCTGCCCACGCGCCTACTGGACGAGAGCCTCGCGCGGCAGTTCCTGCGCTCGCCCCTGACGTGGATGGGCTTTGCCCTCTCGTTTGTGCCGTTCCTGATGAACGGC
>JANWXG010000095.1 GCA_025057335.1 bacterium
TGCCCTGCCGGGCTTCGGCACACGGGTGGGAAAGATCGACGAGACGCGCTCTGATGTGGCTCTGCGCCAGACCCTCTTCGATTCGGGACAGCGCGACATCTCGGCAGCGCAAGCGCGTCGTTCCGTGGAGGCGGCGGAGCAGGCGTATCGAGACGCAGTGCAGCAGAAAGTGTTGAGCGTGACGACAGCATACTACGAGTTGTTGCGTCGGATTGCCTTGCAGCGGGTGGCGGAAGCGAATGTGCAGCGCGCCCAGCAGACAGTGGATGTAGTCAAGGCGCAGGTGGAGGTAGGCGTCGCCGCGCAGAAGGACGTGTTGCAGGCGGAGGCGGAGCTGGCGAACGCGCAGGTATCGCTGATTCAGGCGCGCAACCAGGTGCGTCTGGCGGAGGCGAGCCTGCGCAGCGAACTGGGCATTGGGGAGGAGTTGCCCCTGCAGGTCGCCGAGGTAGGCGAGCAGGAGGCGGCGCAGCTGCCTCCGCTGGCGTCGCTCAACGAGTATCTGCAGCAGGCGTTCGCGCAACGCCCCGACTACCAGCGCCAGCGCCTCAGTAGCGAAGTACAGCGGCTCAGCGTGCGTCTGGCGCAGATTGAGGCGGGATTGCAACTACAGGGCGATTTCGTCTATGGTCGGCGCATCGACCCCGACCCGGGCGATACGCGCAGCCTTTCCGTCACGGCGACCTATCCGCTGTTTGACGGGGGCGCGGCGCGGGCGTCGGTGCGTGAGGCAAAGGCGGGCTACGACAGCGCCCTGCAACAGCTGGAACAGCTGAAACTGTCGGTGCGTCTGGACGTAGAGCAAGCATATCTCAGTCGGGCGGAGGCGCAGGATCGGCTCAACGCCGCGCGCAAAGCGCTGGAGGCGGCGCGCGTCAACTACGAGGCGGCGCTGGAGAGCCGCAAGGAGGGTGTGAGCAGCCTCATCGAGGTCATCAACGCGCAAGTGGCTCTGGTGAACGCCGAGACCAACTTCGTGCAAGCCATCTACGACCTGCTCGCCGCCGACGCCCGACTGCAGCGCGCCGTTGGCAAGGACTACGCATTCTCCGAGGGAGGGGGACAGGGATGAAACGTGCGATAATCATCGCCGTAATTGTGATTGCGCTCGTGGCGGGAGGCTCCATCGCCTGGAGCCGCTTGCGCAACAACAATCAGCCTAAGCCCGAATACCGCACGGCGAAAGTGGAACGCGGCACGGTGACCAAATCGGTCACCGCGGAGGGCACTCTACAGCCACTGACCGTCGTGGACGTGAAGTCCAAGGCGGGCGGCATGGTGACGGAGCTGGCAGTGGACGTGGGCACGGAGGTGAAGGCGGGACAGCTCATCGCCCGCATCGACCCCACCGACACCATGACCCTGTATGAGCAGGCGCGCGCCGACCTGCAAGCGGCAGAGGCACGCGAGGAGCAATCGCGCCTCACGATGCAGCTGCAGGCAGTGCAGAGCGAAGTCGCTATCCTGCAAGCGCGCGCCAACCTAGAGTCGGCGAAGGCGCGCCTGGAGCAGGCGAAGCGTCAGCTGGCGATGCAACCCAAGCTCAGCCAGTCCGCCATCCAGCAGGCGGAAGCCAGCTATGAGACCGCTCAGGAGAACCTGCGCCAGCTGCAGGAGGTGACCATCCCGCAAACGCGCACCGAGGTGCAGGCGCAGTTCGAGCAGGCGAAAGCCAACTACGAGAACGCCGAGAAGAACCTAGCGCGTCAAGAAGAGCTGCTGCGCAAGGGGTTTGTCTCGCAGCAGGCGGTAGATACCGCTCGCACGCAGCGCGACGTAGCAAAGGCGCAGTATGAGACCGCTCAGAAGCGCCTCGCCGTGCTGGAGCGCGACCTGCAAGCCATGTTGCGCAACGCCGAAAAGCGACTGGAGGAGGCGCGGGCAGCGCTTGAGTCGGCTCGCACCAACGCCGAGCAGGTCGCCCTGCGTGAAGCGGACGTAATGCAGGCGGAAGCTGCTGTGCGCCAGGCAGAGGCGGCGCTGAAGCAGGCGGAAGCCAACGCCCTGCAGAACCGCATCCGCGCGGCGGACATCCGCACAGCACAAGCCCAAAAGGTGCGTAGCAAGGCGAGCTTGCAGAACGCGCAGGAGCAGCTGCGCAGCACCACCATCGTCGCCCCGCGCGACGGCGTCGTCATCCAGAAATACGTGGAAGAAGGCACGATTATCCCGCCCGGCACGAACGTTTTCGCACAAGGCACCAGCATCGTGCAGATTGCCGACATCAGCCGCATGTTCGTGGACGTGCAGGTGGATGAGACCGATATCGCCTTCATCGAGCCAGGACAGAAGGTGGACGTGACCCTCGACGCCTACCCCAGCGAGATTTTCGAGGGCGTGGTCACGCGCATCGACCCGCGCGCCGTAGTGGAGCAGAACGTGACGGTGGTGTATGTGCGCGTGGAGATCGAGAACCCCGACGCTCGCCTGAAGCCGGGCATGAACGCCACCTGTGAGTTCGTGGTAGACCGCAAAGAGGACGTGCTGATGGTGCCTACCGACGCCGTGAAGGAGGATAACGGTCAATACTACGTGCAGGTGATGGAGGGAGGGCAGCCCAAGCGGCGCGACGTGCAAATCGGCTTGGAGGGCAACGACACAGTGGAGATAGTCAGCGGGCTGCAGGAAGGCGAAGAGGTGGTCACACAGATTATCCAGCCTCAGAGCCAGCAGCAGAGTAGTGGCGCCCCGCGCGGCATGGGCTTCCCGATGTTCGGCGGTCCGCCCATGCGTATGAGGTAGCCCGAGGGAGGTGAGCGCATGAACTTCGCGGAGAACTTTCAGATCGCCTTGCAGAGCCTGCTGGCGAACAAACTGCGCTCTACGCTCACGATGCTGGGCATCATCATCGGCGTAGGCGCGGTGATCGCCATGATTTCGGTGGCGCAGGGCGCGCGCGAGCAGACCATGCAGCGCATCCAGCAGCTGGGCACGAACGTGCTGGTAGTGTTCCCCGGTCAGCAGCGGTTCGGGGCAGCCTTCGGCGGCTTCGGCTCTATGCAGATTCTGAAGCCAGAGGACGTAGACGCCATCCGCCGCAGCTGTCCCTCCGTACGCGCCGCCTCGCCCGAAGTGCGACGCAACGCCCAGGCAAAATACAAAAACCGCAATACGAATACGAACATCAGCGGCGTCGCGCCCGAGTACTCGCAAATCCGCAACTACCCCGTGCAGCAGGGAAGGTTCTTCAACCAGCGCGAGGTAGACAGTATGGCGCGCGTGTGCGTCATCGGGCAGACGGTATACGAGAACCTGTTCAACGGCTCCTCGGCGCTGGGAAAGACTATCCGTATCCGGGGCATTAGCTTTAAGGTCGTGGGCGTGCTCGCTCCGAAGGGCGCACAGGGCTTCGGCAACCCCGACGACATCATCTTCGTGCCCTACACGACCGCGATGCGTCGTCTATTCGGTATCGATTTCATCAATAGCATCAGCGTGCAGGCGGTCAGCGAAGAGCGCATGAACGCCGCATATCAAGAGGTGGAACAACTGATGCGCCGCCGCCAACGCCTGAACCCCGGACAGGAGAATAACTTCCGTATCATGAACCAAGCGGAGTTTGTGCAGACGGCGGAGGACGTGTCGCGCACTTTCACGCTCCTGCTGGCGGGGATTGCGAGCGTATCATTGCTGGTGGGCGGCATCGGCATCATGAACATCATGCTGGTTTCTGTCACGGAGCGCACGCGCGAAATCGGCATCCGCAAGGCGGTGGGCGCGAAGCGGCGTGACATCCTGCTGCAGTTTCTGATTGAGGCGATGACGCTGAGCCTGGTGGGGGGGCTCATCGGCATCGGCGCGGGGCTGGGCGCAGCGTATGCGTTGGGAAGCACTGCCGGCTGGCAGATTCACGTCACGCCCTACCCCATCCTGCTGGCGTTCGGCTTCTCTGCGGCGGTAGGCATCTTCTTCGGCATTTACCCGGCGCAGAAGGCGTCAGCGCTGAACCCCATCGAGGCGTTGCGATACGAGTAGGCATCTCTCTTGTGGAGGGTCACGCTCCGTCGTGACCCTGAATGGAGGATGCGACGGAGCGCGTCCCGCCGATGGCTCGCTATTCTCTGGAGGGTCACGCTCCGTCGTGACCCTGAATGGTGGATGCGACGGAGCGCATCCTTCCAAAGGCTCTGCATGGACGCGACGGAGCGCGTCCCTCCAAGGCGAACGCCCGCGAGGAGGCGCGGGGGCACGCCTGAATGCGACGGGTTGACAGGAAGGCTGGAGGGCGAGGCTCCTGCCGAGCTGTTGCAACAAGGGGAAAAGCGCACTGAAGTGCACACTACAAACGAAAAGGTTCGTAGAATGCGACTGGTGATGACGCAAAAAGAGGCGGAGCCCCTTTGCGAGCTCAGGTTAACAAGAAGACTGGAGGGCGAGGCTCCAGCCGAGCCGTTGCAACAAGAACGAAAGCGACTGAAGTGCGCACTACGAACAACAGGCTTGTAGTGCGGGCTTCAGCCCGCTTAGAGCACACTGAAGTGTGCACTACAAACACGCATGTAGTGCAGGCTTTAGCCTGTAAGAGGTGTTGGACAACGGACCACATACATTTGCGAGGGAGGAGAACGGCATGACAAGACGATGGACGCTCTGGACGGGCATTTTGCTCTGGGCGCTAGGCGCTGTCGTGGCGGTCGCTCAGCCGCCACCAGGCGCAGGAGGCTTCCAGATGACCCCCGAGATGCAGAGGCAGATGGAGGCATGGCGCAAGTGGCGTGAGGCGCACGAGCATACCTTCCGGCTGACCAGCACCCTGCGCGCGCTGGAGGAGATCGACAGGGACCCGAAGACAAAACTGACCCCTGCACAAGCGAAGAAGATTCTAGACGTGTTGCAGCCCTACCGCAACAAACCCAAGATGACGCAGGATGACGCCAAGAACGCACTCAAGGGCATCAAGTCGGCGCTCAACGTCACCCAGTTGAACGCCATCGCGCGCATTGAGGCGGAGCGACGCAACCGACGTGGCGGGTTCGGTGGACCGGGCGGCGGTCCTGGTGGAGGCGGTATGGGCATGCGTCCCGGCGGGCCTGGTGGGGGCGGCATGGGCATGCGCCCGGGTGGACCTGGTGGCGCGCCTGCAGGAGGCGGCGGTGCTGGAGGAGGCTTCCGCGCCTTTGACCCCGCGCGCATGAAGGACTTCAACCCCTTCAAGCCCGACACGAGCACCCCGTGGGGGCAGCGGGCAGCAGAGCGCTGGAACGCCTTCTTCAAAGGGCTGCAGCAACGAGCTTCCAGCAAGTAGACACCGTATCAGGAGGGTGCAGCCAACAAGCTGCGCCCTCCGCTAGACCTTTCTAGGGAGAAGGTATCCCCACCTCTGGATTGGAGTATACCTGCTCAAAGAACTTGAGGATGTCCTGAAGGGGCGTCTCTGCTGGCTGTGGTGGCATTGCCTTGCGGTGGAGGTCCACACTGAAACCCAACACCAGCAGCTTCTCCGCTGCAGGGGTATTCACGGGCACCAGGCAACGTACTCGCACGGTTTCGATACTCGGCTGCACGGCGAACGCCGCCGCTGCCGACAGCCATGCCGTTCGATACAGCGTGTCCCTGCTCACTTCGGAATGATAGCCGAATGTGACCAGCAGGTGGTTCGCTACCGGGTCCGTAACCACCGTCAGCAGGTCGGGCGCTACCCGATGTTGACGCAGCCACTCTCTGACCTTCTCAGCGAGCAGGTCGTCTTCTGTATGCACAGCAGCCTCTGCCTTCGGCTTCGGTTCGTGTGGGCTGGAGGTGGTCTGGGGTTCGGGCGGGTTGGGCGTGGGGATAACGGTGCTGTTCCCCTCTGGTGTAGGCAGGCTGGCCATCGTGGACGCTTCGGTAGACAGACGAGAGGTGGTGATGCTCAGCGGAGTGGTGTTGCTAGCGATTCGGCTTTGAAACGCCCAAGTGATGCCGATAGCAATCACGACGGCCGCGCCGATCACCGAAGCGCTGAAGATACGCAGGTTGCGGGCTTGCTTCTGCAGGTGCTGCACCTCTTGCGATTGGTGGCGCGCCTGCTGACGCAACTCTAGTTCCCGCTGTACCTGCTCCAGCCTCTGGCGGTCTACCACGCTATCTGGCGCTAGATCCAGAGCGAGCTTGTACCACTGGGCGGCTTCCTCCAGATTACCCTGGTCGCGATAGATGTCTCCCATGAGGGCGTGGGCGTGTACATTGCTCGGGAATTGACGCAGCACCTCTGCGCAGGCGCGAATGGCTTCGTCCCACTGCCCGCGCAAGCGCAGCAGGTTGGCTTGTGCTAGGCGAGGGTTTACTAGCCGCTCCGCTTCCTCCAGGAGCAGCGGGTCGTCTGTGCCCGACGTGACAGGGAGACCGCATTCTGGGCAATGTGTCGCCTCCTGGCTCAGTGGCGCAAGGCAATGGTCGCAGAATCTCATCGCAAACACTCCTCTCCACTACTGTTCCATCGAGATACCTGTGCTGCCGAATCCACCCTCTGCCCGCTCGGTCTCGGGCAGGCTGTGCACTTCCTGCCACTCCGCGCGCGCTACGGGCGCAATGACCAGCTGCGCGATGCGGTCACCGCGATGGATAGTGACTGGCTCCTGCCCCCAGTTCATCAGGATGACGTCGATGACGCCACGATAATCGCTATCGATGGTGCCTGGCGCATTTACCATCCCCAACCCGTAGCGGTCTGCTAGTCCGCTACGGGGACGCACCTGCGCCTCATAACCAGGCGGCAGGGCGATGCGAATCCCCGTGCTCACCCGACAGCGCTGACCGGGATACAACACTATAGGCTCTGTGACCGCCGCATAAAGGTCTGCTCCAGCAGCGCCGGGCGTCGCATACTGGGGGAAGGGTAAATCCTTTGCCTCTGGCTCCCGCTGTATTAGAACTCGTACTGGCATGCAAAGTTCCCTCCGATTGTAGAGGTTCTCATTTTATTGTGCCATATGACGAGGAGTTTTTTGTTGTGCAAGAAAAAAAGCCGGAGAGGGTACCCTCTCCGGCAATCCGTTTTGGTTGGCTGCGTTACCTCTCGCTCTCGATGAGCAGGTTGCCTGTTTTCGGGTCGTAGTGGATTTTCACATCGAGCGCATCGCGCACGAACGACAGGGGCACGATGGTGCGCCCTCGGTCGATAAACGGCGCGACCTCCATCGGGATGACCTGATTGTTCACCTGCGCGCTCGGTTGTCCGATGCGCAGTTCAATCTCGCGCTCCGCGTTGACTGCACGCACGGTGCGGGACTGGGGATACCAGTAGAGCCAGCCGCCCGTGTGTTCGAAGATTTGCCGGAACGGCGCTAGGGGGATACCGTCCTGCACGCGCGGAGGCACGTCGAAGACGATGCGTGTGCTGTCGAACACCACCTGGAAGGTGGAGCTCGGGATGACCAGCCTGTCTCCCGCACGCACGCGGTGGGGGTTAGCGATACCGTTGACAGTGGCGAGTGCCTCGGGCGAGACGCCATGCCGCTTCGCGATACCCGTCAGCGTGTCTCCCTTGCGCACTTCGTAAGTGGACTGCGCCGATGGCGGTCGCATCGCCATCGCTGGAGGAACCACTAGCTTCTGCCCAGCGGGCATGGCAGGCGGCAGAATCGCTTCAGGTCGCGCAATGGTGCCGACGGTCGTCGCAGCAGGTGCAGGCAGGGAGACGCGGGGCTCTGGGAGTGTCGGCGCCTCTCGGACGGCAGGCGGCGTTGCAACACGGGCTACCTGCTGAGGCGACGTCTCGGCGAGGGGACGTGTGGTGCTGGGGCGCGCCTCCGCAGAGATGGGGGGTGTCGTCTGCTCCGGGAGTGCCACCGGAGGGATAGCCTCGCGTACTACGCTGTGGGGTACCGCTTCTGCTGACTTCAGCGACAACGTGCTACCCAACGGGGTCAGCAGGATGTCGGGAGCGGTCGTACTAGCTTCAGGCAGGCGCGTCTCGCGCATCGTCTGACCGCCTGGGTTGTTGACCAGTACGCGCACAGGCGCCGCACGGTAGGTGTTGCGCGCTTCGTCCACACCTAACGCTTCGATGAGATGCCAGCCGTTCTCGACGGTGGTGGTATCCCACACGTAGGTGTAGGGCGGGAAGTTGCGCAGGGTTTTGAACTGGCGGTCAATGAACAGGCTGACGTACGCTCTGCCCAAGCGCTCGCTCACCCGAAGCGCAATCTCCACCTTCCCTGACACCGCGGTGCCGTTAGCAGGGGAGACAATCGCGAGAGGCAGGTTGGTCAGGGTTGGTGCTTCCACCGTGACGCTGGTGCGCGCCATGCCCACCGTGCCATCCGCTTCGATTGCTTTGACGGTGATGGTATGCTTGCCCGCGCTGAGGTAGGCGGGGTCGAGCGAGAACGAGGCGACGCCTCGCTCCTGAGGTAGGTCCAGCGGCTTTTCGGCGAACAACACTTCGTTAACCCACAGTTCCAGCTTCACAACCGCCTTGCCCTGGTATCGAACCGAGAGTTCAGTGGTCACCTGCAGGGGCTGCGCGAAGTCTCGCGCGTTGATGATTTGCAGGTGAGGGGAGTTGTTCGGAACCGCCTGCACGTTTGCGGGTAGCCATGCGGCAGAGGTCACCAGCATCGCTGCCACCGCAAGAACGTACATGTTTCTTCTCATGCACCTGCCTCCTTTGCTTATTCAGAGAATGACGGTGGGCTGTGTG
>JANWXG010000096.1 GCA_025057335.1 bacterium
GGAAAGCGGTAGAGTCAGTGCCTCTTCTGAAGAGTGGGGGCGTAGGTGCACAAACCGTTCTGCAACTTGCTGTAGGACCCGTTCCCCCAGCGCGTCGGAGACCATTGGTCGCTCCACCCCGCGCCGCAGCAGTTGCCGCGCCTGCTCCAAGGAGCGCGCCTCGTAAGCACATGCTGGACAGCGCAGCAGGTGCTTCTCCACTCGTTGCATCATGCGGTCGCTCAGCTCTTCGTCCATGTAGTTCCCCAGCAGGTCGCGAATCTCAGAGCAGGTCATGCCTCTTCCCCCCATTCCTCAGAGAGCGCGTCGCGCAGGGCAGCACGCGCTCGATACAGAATGCCCTTCACCGACGGCACGGTGCGCTCCAGAATCTGCGCCACCTCCCTCGCGGTAAACTCCTCCACGTCGCACAACAGCAGCACCGTCTGGTACTCTTCAGGCAGCCGCCGCAGGGCGCGTTGTACTGCCACGCGCAGTTCCGCTTCCGCCGCCTCCTCCGCGCGTACTGTTTCGTCCACCTCCTCAAGGGACAGTAAGCGTGGTTGGCGCAAGCGGTCTATGCAGCAGTTACGCGCGATGCGAAACAGCCAGGCACGGAACGCTCCTTCCGCGCGGTAGCTCAGGCAGCCCTCGAAGGCGCGCAGGAACACCTCCGAGAGCACCTCCTCAGCGTCGGTGCGGTTGCCCAGCAGGCGCGTGGCGTACGCCAGCACCGCGTCTGCATGACGCCAGAAGAGTGTCTCCGCTGCTGCCCTGTCGCCAGCGCGGAAGCGCGCAATCAGCCCTGCCTCTTCGTCTGCTCTACCGCTTTCCATAAGACATGACGTGTGGGAGGTACAAAAAGCACCGCGGTTGCGAAAATTCCCTGCAGATTGTAACCCCATCTAGGTGAGGAGTCAAGGGGCATTGGGATTGTTCGGGAGGTGGGTGCATTCGAGCACTCCAACTCATCACATGGCTCGCCCAGCAGGAACGAGTACTACCGAAGGGGTGGCTGGAGGGGTGGGCAGCAACTTCCCGGGTTGCGGTCAGGTGGGATAGTGCACCACGCAGGTATACCCCCATTGAAATCGGGGAGTATGGAGGCTTAGAAATCCGCCTGAGTGGATTTTAGAAACCTGCGCAAGCAGGTGTTTGCCTAGTCATAGCCCCCCATTTCAATGGGGGGCGTCTATGCGTAGTCGCCCCCGATTGAAATCGGGGGCTATAGGTGCACGGAGATCCGCCTTGCGCGGATTTCAGAGACCTGCACAAGCAGGTTCATTCTAACATAGCCTCCCATTTCAATGGGGGGCGTCTATGCGTGGTTTGCCCCCGATTGAAATCGGGGGCTATGGGTGCACGGAAATCCGCCTTGCGCGGATTTCAGAGACCGCGCAGTCGGGTTCATTCTAACATAGCCCTCCATTTCAATGGGGGGCGTCTATGGCGTGGTTTGCCCCCGATTGAAATCGGGGGGTAGGGAGGCTTAGAAATCCGCCTTGCGCGGATTTTAGGAACCTGCACAAGCAGGTTTCTGCCCGGTCATAGCCCCCCATTTCAATGGGGGGTATACGGGGAGCCATCTCGTGCTCTGTTTCAGTTTCTGAGCACCTTCAGGGGTGCTGCTAGGCGCAGAGGTAGGGATGTGGAAGCAAAAGGGCGAAGTAAGCACCGGTACAGGGAATTTTTCGGGAGGGTGAGGAGCGCAGTACGCAGTTTGCCTACCGTTGCGAGGGGAGGGAGGTGTATCCTGCGTCGCTGCAGCTATCCACTATCGAGAGGCGGAAAGTCATGTTGAGAAGTAGTCTGTCCATCTTGTTGATGAAATGGCTGTTCATGCAGAGCCTAGCGCTCTCGGTGTGCGCGCAGGGGCTAGGCATCGGGCAAGGTGTCTTTCTCGATCGGGAGGGAGGTACGCACCGCTGGCAGATTACCTCTGGCAACAGCCTGTCGTGGAATGGGCAACCTTACCTGCCAGCGGGGGTGTGGTTCATCCCTCAATCGTTGCGTGTGAGGGCGACCGAAGCCGACCTGCAACGGGATGAGCGCCTGCTGGACGCATTGGCTCAGGCAGGTGTGCTGGACGTGTGTCTAGTGCCTGCGGAGTCCGCTGCGAAGATACCGGTCGAGATCTGGCAGCGGCTGGTGGATGCACTAGAGGCGCGCCAGTTTCGGTACGGGCTGTCCTTGGGCGAAGCGGGGTTGCCCATCGCTCAGGGCTACACGGTCGCACCTGCCTCTTACCGCATAGCGAATCTGGCGCAGAGCGGGGTGGTCGTGTTTCGTGCGCCATACGCCGACCATGCGCTGACGTTCGTGGTGGATACTCACGACAACAGCCTGCTCAGTCAGCAACGGGTAACGGTGGAGCAGGGGATTGGGCGTGTGCCTCTGCAGCTGCAGGAGGGTGTGCGAGCGGTGATGGTGGTATATCCGCATCGCCCACTCGCGGATTCGGGGGGGTTCGTGCCAGACATTTGGGAAGGCTATGATGCCTGGCGCGACGAGGTGCTACGGACGTTAGGCAAGGTGCGCTTTGGTAAAGGGTTGCGCTTCTTCGCTGACCCGTTGGGGAGATGGACGCTGTCCGAGGAGGACGAGGGCATTGTGCCCTCCTCGCCGATGTTTCGCCTGGGATTCGAGGCGTTTCTCGCACGCAAATACCAAACGCTGGAGAACCTGATGAGCGCGTGGGCGTTGTCGGAGCGCAACCTAGAGTCGTTCGCTGAGGCGGCGCGTCAGCTGCCTCTGTGGCGCGGGCAGAAGGGTATCCCGCAGCTGCTCGACCTGCAAACGGGGGGGCTGCGCCGGGTAGAGGCGGCGCGGTGTGCCTACTGGAGAGACCTGCAGCAGTACCGTCTGGAGGCGCTGCGTGAGGCGTCAGACCGTATGGCGACTGTGCTCAAGCGGCAGGTGGCGAACGTGCCCGTCGTGCTCAGCTGGCAGAGGTTTCATCCCGTATACGTGAACGTGCAGAACCAGCCTGGTGTGGACGGACTGCTGGTGGTCACGGCGGAGCGAGGGGCAAACTTGGCACGCAAGAGCATGGCTCTAGCGCTAGGTCAGGCGGTGGAGTGTGTGCGTCCCATGTGGCTGCTGAGCGCTCTCGCGCACGACGTTCAGCAGGGCTACGCCGATAGTCAGGCGCTGTTGAGCGAGGGGGAGACACTGGCGCGGGCAGGTAGCCGCGGCTGGTTCTTCCGCGTGACGGAGGGCACGGCGAGTGCGAACGCCCTGCAGTGGCTGCGGGCTTTTCAGCAAAGCGTGTCTGCGCACGCCGACTGGCAGCAACCGCCCAAAGTGCTCTTCTTCCCTCTGGTTGCGATGGGCATCTGTGAGGTTAGACAGCTGCCCGGAGGGGTCTGGTGGGTGCCTTCGGTGCGGGCAGGGGCAGTAGTGAACGTGGGACAACACTATCGCGCTTACCAGCTGAGCACGCTGGGCGGCGAGCAGTTCGTGATGTGGGCGGTAGACCGAGAGCGCCCGACCAGGTTCCGTCTGAACGAGCCGCGCGTCTTCACGGCGCAGCTACCCGACGGCACGCCGCTGCGCGTCAGTGGGAAAGGGCGTCAGTTCTCCCTGAGGCTACCTCAAGTGCCCGTGGTGTTTACTAACAGCGGCGTGTTGTTCCCTGTGGAGGCGGCGGAGGAGGCGCTCAGCGAGTTGACGCGGCTGCTGCAGATGAGCGAGGCGCGTCGGGTGGATGCAGGCGCGGCGCGCTTCCGCTGGCGACAGGCACGAGACAACCTGCGCGCGGGGCAGGTGTATACTGCCTACCTGCTGGCGAGCGAGGCGATCGAGGAGCTCATCCAGCGGCTGGCCTCCTACCTGTGGATGGAGGCGGAGACCGCTGACGAGAGCAACTTCGACGAGGTGGTAGACCTACCTTGGGCGAGTGGGAGCAAGGTGGTGCGCTTGCGCAACTTCAATGACCCTCCTGCCCGCGGCTACTACTTGCGCTATCGTTTCGCTGTGAAAGAGGAAGGCAACTATGTCGTCTGGGTTGCCTGTCGCCCAGAGGGGGGATCGCCGCTGCTATGGAGCGTGGATGATAATGTGCCCCAGCCTGCCGAGAGCAACGTGCTGGTGGGCGCATACGGAGAGGGCTTCGGCTGGCTGCGCCTCGGTGCAGTGCGCCTGTCGCCCGGTTCTCATGTGTTGGAGCTGCGCGTGGTCAACCGGGCAGGCGACAGCACCAAACCGTATGTCGCATGGTGCGATGTGGTATTGCTCACGACCGAGAGCGTCATCCCGCAAGGCACCGCGAAACCGCCTGTTAGGTAGGAAAGGATGGAAAAGCCTGCCTCTCCTACTATCAGCTTCTTCCGAGCGCTGCGCTACGCCATAGGCGACGCCTATGACCGTCTAGGGCTGACGCTAGCGAGCAGCCTACTGTGGTTCATCGCCTGTATCCCCTGGGTGGCGGCGCTGGAAATGATGCGCGCGCGCTTTGGGCTGGTGCAGTTGGGCGTGGTGTTTCTGACCTCCGCATTGCTGGCGCAGGTGTGGGCGGGGTGTGTGTATCTCGCTTACCGCATCGCCACGCGCGATGAGCCATCGCTGATATGCTTCGTAGAGGCGTGGCGCGGGATGTTTTGGAAGACGCTGGCGCTCTCGCTGATACAGACCTTTGTGACGCTGGTCATCACTTTTAACATGATTCTGTACCTGATGAGCAACGTGCTGTTGCTGCGCGTGTTTGGAGTAGTGGTATTATATCTGTTGCTACTGTGGTTCACGGCAATGCTATACCAGTATCCGCTTTTGGTGGAACACCTCTTTGGCGCGTATGTGGCGGAGCAGACACGTGCCAGCTGGCTGCGGCGCGTGCTGAGGCGGTCTCTGCTACTGACAATAGGCAACCTGCCTTTTAGCGCAGGCATGTTTGCGATAGTAGCAGTATGGGTGCTCCTTTGCTTCCTGACGTTGTTTGGACTGGTGTTGCTGTATGCGGGCGTGACGGCGCTGGCGGCGGTGCACTGGACGCGTGCACTGCTCATCAACTATGGTGTCATCCAGCTACCGCCTGAGCCAGAGATTATCCCCGATGAGGAGTTCCGAATCCCAGAGGAGTGAACGCGGGGAGGGAGTTCGCCAGCGCGAGTGGGGACAACCTGGGCAGGTAGGGTATACAGATGGCTCGGCAGGAGCCTCGTCCTCTAGCTTCCTTGTCATTCTAAAGGGAAGCGAAGGGGCTGAGGCTTCGCCCCAGCTCACACGACGCGAGGCGCACTGACGTGCGCTACGACCAACATGGCGCGCCTGGAGGGTCGCGCTCCGTCGCGACTGATACCAGTCATTCTGAGCGCAGAGAAGAATCTCTCAGATGCTTCGCCTTCGGCTCAGCATGACGGAGGGAAAGGTTCAGCATGACAAGGGGGACAGCTCGGCAGGAGCTGCGCCCTCCAGCTCTTGTTGGCTAGAGGGTGAACCTCTGGTGAGCCGAAGGGACAGCTGCTGTCGGGAAGGCGGTTCAACCGTCGTCCCGACCGTCCATTCTACGAAACCGCAGATGAACTCAGCGACAGCCTTGGGCGACAGGGCTAATACTACAAGACGAGGGACGGCGAAAGGATGAAGGTTCTGGTCACAGGTAGTCACGGTTTCATCGGGCGAGCGCTAGTGGAGCGCTTGCTGGCGGAGGGATACTCGCTGCGCACCTTTGACCTGCCTGCAAGCACTACAGCAGGGCGAGAGCACTTCTCTGGAGACCTGCGGGATGTCTTCGCCGTACGGCGGGCAGTGCAGGGAGTGGAGATGGTGCTGCATCTTGGCGCGCTATCCAGCGACTACCGCTATGCGGAGGAGGTGCTGGCAGTGAACGTGCAGGGCACGTGGAACGTGCTGCAGGCGTGTATGGAGTGTGGCGTCCGGCGTGTCGTGTACTTTTCCAGCATCAACGCGCTCGGCTGCGTGGGGGGGCACCGCCCGCCAGAATACTTGCCTCTGGATGACTTTCATCCGCGCCACCCCATGACGCCGTATCAGCTTTCCAAGCATCTCGGCGAAGAGGTGTGTCGCAGCTACAGTGAACGGTATGGCATCGTCACGCTCTGTTTGCGCCCCACCTTTGTAGTGGACACGACCAATCCTCCCTGGTGGTGGAGGCGCTCCTCTAGCGGGCGGCACGTGGAGTGGGGGAAAGATGAACTGTGGGCTTACGTCGACTTGCAGGATGTGTGTGACGCGGTGTTGCGTGCAATGCAGGTGGAAGGCGTGCTGCACGAGGCTTTTCTGCTGAGTGCCTCGGATACTTTTGTAGACGTGCCCACAGCAGAGTTGGTGCAGCGGTTCTGGTCGCATCTGCCCTGGAAAGGCGACCGGGAGGCTTACCTCATGCACCATCCATACCGCGCTCTGATAGACACCTCACATGCGGAGCAGGTACTTGGATGGCAGCCGCGGCGCTCCTGGAGAGACCTGCTTTCCAAAGGGGGGGAGGTAGACTGACCACACGCTCCTATCGGTACCTGGATGTCATCACTGTCGGCTTCGTGGTAGTCTTGCTGCTGTCCAATATCGTGGCAGTGAAACCAGTGCGCCTGCTGGACCTCTTCCGTCTGGACCTGGATGGAGGCACGCTGCTCTTCCCCATCTCCTACATTTTTGGGGACGTGCTCGTGGAGGTGTACGGTTATGCGCGCTCGCGGCGGGTCATCTGGATGGGCTTCGGCTTCAACCTGCTGGCGGCGCTGTTGTTCGCCCTAATGGTGTGGTTGCCCCCCGCGCCCGAATGGCAGATGCAGGAGGCGTTTGCGCAAATTTTGGGACAGACCCCGCGCATCGTCGTAGGCAGCCTCGTTGCCTTTTGGTGCGGCGAGTTCGTGAACTCGTATGTGATGGCGAAGATGAAAATCTGGACGGCGGGGCGGTGGCTCTGGACGCGCACCATCGGCAGCACGGTCGTGGGGCAGGCGGTGGACACGGCGTTGTTTCAGACGATGGCTTTTGCTGGCGTATGGGATACGAGCCTGCTGATACGAGTCATGCTGTGGAACTATGCGGTGAAGGTGTTGTATGAAGCGCTGGCGACCCCGATGACCTACGCCATCGTAGGGTATCTCAAGCAGGCGGAGCAGGAGGACTACTACGACTACGATACGAACTTCAACCCCTTCGTGCTGAGAGGGTAGTGTTTCTCAGAGCCCCTCTCCCGACTACGGGAGAGGGGCTAAGGGATAACGGTTACTCATCCCCGACCGAGCCGAAGTTGCGCACGAGGATGCCCAAGTCCAGTAGAGAGACGTCTCCGTCGCCGTTCAGGTCGGCGTTGGCGTTCCAGTTGTCATTTCCGGGCACGCTACCAAAGGCTGCGACCAGCGCGCCGAAATCTGTGATGCTTACCTCGTTGTCCCCGTCGATGTCCCCGTTCGTCAGGGAGACATCCACTCCAGTCACAGGCGACTCCGCTACCGTCACGCCCGTCACCACCGTGCGCAGCCAGTGGCTGGCTTTGAAGGCGAGGTCGTATGTGCCCGGCAGCACTGCGGGAATGGTGTAGCCGCCATTGGCGTCCAGGTTCACCGTCGCGGTGCGCACCACATTGCCGTCCTGCCGCAGCTCTACCGTCACCGGCACCTGCGTGATGTCTCCCTCGAACTCGCGCAGCTCTACGTTGCCCGAAATGGGATGTACTGCCACTTGCTCGAAGTCGTCCAGATAGACGACGTAGGGACCGACTGCTCCCGCCTCAACGGGGGTGAAGGCGAGGCACTCGATGGTACCCTGCGGCCCGTCCAGAACGCCGTTAGCAGGTGGTGCAGGGGCGGCAGCAGAGGCGAAGGGCAAGCAGGGCTCAATAGGTAGGTTGAACACGACCTCTACCCACTGGTCTTTGGCGGTAATCAGTTTGCCTACAGGGCGGGTGTAGCCTCCAGTGATGGGGTCTCCGCTGGTAGCTCCTACCCACTCGATGCTGCCAGAGGCACCACCGTTGCCTCCAATAGGAGCGGTGTTGGCGTTGTCGCGTGTGCCTAAGGTCACATACAGGTCGGGCGTGCCGCTCGCTACGTAGATTTTGAAGCGCAGCGCATGGGCGTACGAAATGGCAGGGTTCGGCAGGTTCGCCGTATTAAAAGTGGTCAGACGCAACCACGCACCGGGTCTGTTCGCTACAAACTGCCATACTACACGGAGCGACTTAGTGCCGCTGGCTGCAATGCCCACTGCTACCACTTGAGTGGTGTTGTTGGGAGCGGGTAACCCAGTGGCGATAAATGTGCTTGTAGACCCCGAGAAGCTGGGCTGGCGGAACATCACCGCGCCATTACTGGAGGGCGCAGGGAACGCCTCAAAGTTGGTGATGGGGAATGTTTGCGCCTCCACGGCGGCTGCCAGTATCCCTGCCAGCAGGGGCACGAAGAGCAACCTTGCGAGTTTCATACCTTCCTTCCTCCTTCGCAGGCTAAAGTGAAATTCTACCCTCACTCGTATTGTAGCACTATCATGCTCGAGGCGCAACCCCTTTCAGCTTACACATCAGCTCGGTTTCGGTGCCGTGTGTTAATGAATTGTGAATGTCGCCTAGGGACTACTGTCGCCGTTTACTCCCACTCAATCGTAGCAGGGGG
>JANWXG010000097.1 GCA_025057335.1 bacterium
GAAGAATCTTGCCTTGTTGCCGCTTTGGGATGCTTCGCCTCTGGCTCAGCATGACAGAGAAACGGCACCGGAGGGGCGCGCTCTGTCGCGTCTGCAGTGTGTACAAGGCGTGACCGTTCAGCTGTTGGTGAGCCGTTGCAGCGCACTGGGGGCGCATCACGAGCGGAGAGAGGTCTGTAGTGCAGGCTTTAGCCTGCAATGCCCGCGCTGCTGGGCAAACCTTGCGCGGGAATGCACCGCCCTTTCCTGCTCTTTCCCACCGTAGTGTGCTATACTATACTGGCGGACGTGATGATGAGCAGTAGAACCGCTCGGATGCAAGGGGGCATTCCGCCGCGTGTAGCTACCGATGCCTGACTCAGCAGCGCATAGCAGCCCAATAGAGGAAGAAGCCACCACGACCGATGCGGAGAGGACGCAAGCCATGCTGCCTCCTGCCTTGCGTGCAGGGGGAGCGGTCAGTTGGCAGATGATCGCTCGCGATGTGTGGAACCTCAGCGTGCCCGCTGTCACGACCAACCTCCTCCAAACCACCAACGCCTTCCTCGACCGCATGTTTGTCGGGCGGCTTGGACGGGACGCGCTAGCAGCGGTTGGCGTTGCTGGACAGGGGATGTTTCTGCTCATCGCCATCTCCTTCATTGTGGGCACCGGGGCAACCGCCCTCGTTGCGCGGTTCGTCGGAGGGCAAGCGCTAGGAGATGCCCGCAAAACCCTGAGGCAGTCGCTGACGCTGAGCGCCCTCATTGGCGCGGCGTGCATGGTGGCAGGATACTTGCTGGCGAAGCCTGCCTTCTCGCTCATGGGGATGGAAGCCTCTGCCGAGCGCGCTACAGTCACCTTCTTCTCCATCACCCTGCTAGGGGTAATGCCCCTGTTCGTAGGGCAGGCACTGGGCGCGGTGCTACGCGGGATGGGCGACATGCGCACCCCGCTCAAGGTGATGGCGCTAGTGAACGTTGTGCATATCGTGCTGGACTTTCTCCTGATTTTCGGTGTTGGACCGTTCCCCCGCCTCGGGCTGGCGGGAGCAGCCATCGCCCTCACCCTCTCGCAGTGGGTGGGACTGGTGATGTTCTGGGTGGCGTTGCGCCGACATCCCGTAATGGGTGAGGCAGTACGTTTCCAGCGGCTGGAAGTGGCGTGGGCGAAGCGCATTGTCCACATCGGTGCGCCCGCCTCCTTGCAAGCTCTGCTGCGTATCTCCAGTATGCTGGGCTACACGCGCATCCTCTCCGCTACACCCGAAGGAACTGCCGCGCTGGCGGCGCTGCCCATCGGGCTGACCGCGGAGTCCATCGCGTTTATGCCCGGACTAGGATATAGCATGGCGGCGACTGCGCTCGTCGGGCAGAGCCTGGGGGCGAAACGGGTGGATATCGCCTCACGATATGCCTGGATGGCGACAGCGCAGGCTTGCCTCATCATGACCATTATGGGCGTCGTCTTCTACCTGCTGGCGTACCCCTTTGCGCGATGGTTCACTCACGACCCGCTCGTCGTGGAGGTGACCGCCGACTACCTGCACGTCAACGCCTACACGCAGCCCTTCCTTGCGCTAGCGATGGTGCTGTCGGGCGCCTTTCAGGGCGCCGGGGACACACGCACGCCGACATGGATTACCTTTGTCACGATGTGGCTGATGCGGTTGCCACTTGCCTACTTGTTGGCGCTAAGCTTGGGATACGGCACGTTAGGCGCCTGGTGGGCGATGGCAGCTTCGGTCATCGCATCGGGTGTGCTGACTGCCCTACTCTTCCGTGCAGGCAAGTGGAAGCGTGTGAAGGTGTGACCGCCTCTCCGAGAGGTCAGGCTCCGTCAAATCCATTCCCCTGTCATGCTGAGCGCCAGCCAAGGGTTCCCGAACGACAACAAGGTGAGACCCTTCGTCGCGCTCAGAATGACAACATCGGAGAGCGAGGCTCCCGCAGAACCCGTTCTCCACCTTGCCCTCACTCCTAGCCCCTCTCCCAAGAGGAGAGGGGAGTGCCCCTTCTCCCTCTGGGAGAAAGGGATGGGGGAAGAGGGGTTTCTGCCGAGATGCAACGGCGCACTGAAGTGCGCTACTACGAGCACAAAAGCGTCCTCGACGAACTCTCCAGATTGTAGTAAAGCACGTGAGTGCTTCTCCCGGACGAACAACGGGGACTTCGAGAATAACCCGGAGGCGCTCTGGGCGAATGGAAAGCAGGGTCCCAACACCCTCCTCGAGACGGGATGATTCACGAAGCAAGCCGCTCACGCACCGCCTGCAACCGTTGCTGAAAGACCTCCAGCATCTGTGTGGTCTCGCGCATCTCCTCTTGCAGTGTGGGTTCAGGGGAAAACGGCTTCGCTTGCGAGAGCACCTGGTCGAAGGCAGATGCCGTTTCGGGCTGCTCAGTCACATCCATCAGCAGGCTAACCTGTTGCGAGGTAGAACCAATCAGCAACACTCTGCCACGCACTGCGACCAGGTGCAACGCCGACGCGCCGAGCAGCCGACTGTCTAGTATTGTGATGGTACCCTCGCCTTTTGGCGGCGCCAGGCGGTTCAGCCAGTGCGCTACCTGCCCCTTGCTCCCTCCACGTAAGGCATAAGGCAGTCCCCATCGGATGAGTACCAGCGCCACCACCAGCCCCAACAGCCAGCGCCAGCTCTGACTGGCAGGGGAGCCTGTTCCACCCGCGAGCGGTTCCTGCCGCAGCATCTCCCAGCCCTCCTGTGGTTCGGAAGAGGCAGAAGCAGGCTGTGGCGCGGGCACGGGATGACGGGAAACAGGCGTTCCCGACGAGACATGTAGGCTAGGAACGCGCGCCGTAGGCGGCGAGAAGGGAGAGGCAGGAGGAGACGCCGCCGCTTCCGCCGTGAGCTGTGCAAGCACTGTAACCAGCAGAAACGTTACCGCCCGCTTCATGCGACTGCTCTCCGACTAATCTCTACCAGCTGCTCCTGTGGGTTAATAATCTCGGTAATGCGGATGCCGAAGTTGTCCTCGATGACCACCACCTCGCCACGCGCCATGATGCGTCCGTTCACCAGCACATCTACTGGCTCGCCTGCGACGCGGTCTAGCTCCACAATCGAACCGATAGTGAGTTCCAGTATCTCTTTGATGACCATCCGCTTGCGCCCCAGCTCCACCGTGAGCTCCAGCGGCACATCCAGTATCAGCTCGATGCCTGCGGGCAACGGCTGCGAGACGCTCTGAGCTAGAGGCACAAACTGCGCAGCAGTGGTGTCTACTGCGCCCAGAGTTTGAAACGGGGTCTCTCCTGCAGGCTCGTCCACATTCTGCGATGAGGTACTCTCCTCCTGCTCCCCAGCCAGCCAAAGCCCAAATCGTTCGTCGCCGAGAATGCTGATGACACCGAGTGGTGTCGTATCGACATGCAACACCACATCAATGCGTAGCAGATTGTCCTGGGTCAGCCAATCGAGAGGGGGCTGAAGAGCATCGTGATGCGCCTCTACCTGCAGCACATGGCACTCGGCACCCGAGAGATTGGTGAGCGCCTGAGCGAACCCAGAGGCAATCACGAACAGCACCTGCTGAATTACTTGTAGGATGTTCTCATCGACCTCGCTAGGGGGGCTCGAACCGTCGCCTCCTGCGGCGATATCCGCCAGCGTCGTCGCGGAGGAGGCTTCCATGACGACCAGAAGGGTGTGATTCGTGTTTGCCTGTAGGGTGGCGACGCCATAGACACGCTTGCCAGTGAAGGCGCTTTCCATTTCGGAAAGGGGCAGCAGGGTCACTAGCGGCGAGGAGAAGGTGGTTTGTCGGTTCATCGTCTCCGACAGGGAGATGGACACTGTTCCCCACAGGCTCTCCTGTTTCAGGGTGATGGTATTGATATGTTCCAGACTCAGCACTGCCATCGGCAACAGTTCCTCCTAAGCGGGTGGTGGTGTCGAACGCGAAGAAGAGGAGGTAGATTCATTGGCAACGATGCTTTCAATTTGCACGACGACCTGCTTTCCGCGCGTGCCCGGTCTGGCGCGGAATTTCACCCTGTTGCCTATCATGAGGTCAATCGGTTCGTGAATACGACGACTCAGCAGGATGATGTCTCCCTCTTTGAGTTCCAGCACCTGACGCAGCATCAAACGGGCGTGCCCTAACACCGCCACGAGAGGAACGCTGGTGCGCTGCAGCTGCTGTGCCAGCAAGGCGGTATGTTGCGACGAGGCACGCTTGCTACCAGAGAACCAGCGTTGCGCGCTCAGTTTGGACAGAATCGGCTTGAGCAGCAGGTAGGGAATACACAGGCTCATGGCGCCGTGTGTCTCGCCCACACGGATTTCGAACAAGATAGAGACCACAATGTCATTCGGCGGGACAATCTGCACAAATTGGGCACTCGTCTCCATCCCCTCCCGCACGGGGATGAAATTCACAATCCCTTCCCATGCAGTGCGCAATGACCCTAAAGCTCGGTCTACGACGTTCTCGACCAAAGGTCGCTCGATATCCGTCAGGGCGGTCTGTGCCCGTTTGACCACTGTGCCCGGACCGCCCAACAGGCGGTCAATCATGCTGATGACCACGTCGAACTCTATCTCCAGCAGCGCTTGTCCCGACAGCGGTTGCATGCTAAAGATATTGATGAGACTGTTCGTAATAGCGCGAATATACTCATCGTAGGGGATTTGCTCCACCGAAATCAGGTCAATATGCACAGGCGCACGTAGGTAGGCGGCGAGGTTGGAGGAGAACAGTCGCGCGAAGGTCTCGTGCAGCATCTGCATGGTGCGCAGCTGGTCTTTGGAGAACTTGTCGGGGCGACGGAAGTCGTACACCTCGTAGGCGATAGGAGCCCGACGCTCGGCTTTGCCCAGACCTGTTGCAGGCGCAGCACCAGGCATGCCTGTTGGAGGGGATGGTGCGGTCTCCTCCGCCCCGCTGAGAGATGCGAGCAGTGCCTCAATCTCTTCTTGCGACAGGATTTCCACCATGTGCGCCGACGTCCCCTCTACTGCAGAGTCAGCGAGGTAAAGTAGACCTGTTTTACCACCTCGTCGCCAAGCAGCTTGTTTAGCTTTTCCTTCAGCTCCTCTTTGGTCTGCTCTTTGCCCTCATGCGAGACCAACTGGCTCATGCTTTTGCTGGAGAACACGCTGATCACGGTGTCGCGGATAGGAGCGAGCAGCTTCGGTTCCACTTTGCCGTGTTCGCCTCCGCCGATGGGCTTCTCCAGCCCTAGCGCCAACGTCACTTTGGCGTAGTGAGAGCCGTCAGCCAAGTTCACAATGAACTCATCCAGTTCGAGGGTGTGTTCTGGCAGGGTCTTCTCCTCTTTCTTCTCCTCTTTGCTCTTGCCCAAAAGTATCTTGCTGGCGCCAAACGCCACGACGGCGCCCACAACAATCCCTACGACGAGGAAGAGGATAGTGGCTTTGCTTTTGCCTCCACCAGAAGCGCCTTCTGCAGCCCCTTTTTTCGCTGCCATGGAAAACCTCCTTCTGCTGAGGTGATGCGAAGAGAGCGAACCGTTCCCCTTCCTGTATTGTCGGCTCAGCGGGAGCCGAATCTTAGAGCGCTATGCGAGCTTTGCAGAATGGCGATATCGACCCGTCGGTTCTGTGCGCGGTTGGCGGGCGTGTCGTTCGGCACGAGCGGGCGCGTGTCCGCATAGCCAACCGCCGTGAGGCGATGCGGGGAGATGCCCCCCCTTTGCACCAGGTAACGCAGTACTCGCGCCGCGCGTGCCGCCGAAAGCTCCCAGTTAGAAGGATACTGAGCTGTCCGGATGGGAAGATTGTCGGTATGCCCCTCGATGAGCACGGGGTTGGGTACCTGACGCAGCACTTGCGCTACGCGGTCTAATACCTGTCGGGCGGAGGGTTTCAGCTCTGCGCTGCCTAGGTCAAATAGTGTGCCGTCGCTCAATAGGGAGATAACTATCCCGCGCTCCTCCTGGCGGACACGCACTTGGGTATGTAGTCCCGTCTCCTGCAGAAACCGCTCCAGTTGCGATACTTGCTGCTCCAGCGGCTCCACCAGATGACCGCTGCCGATGACTTTACCGCCCTGGTGCTCGGGCAGCGTTTGAAACTCACGTCGCATCGACTGCGCCAGCGCGCCAAACTTCTCCTGGTTGACCGCTGACATGGCATACAGCATCACAAACAGCGCCACGAGTAGGGTAATCATGTCGGCATAGGTGATGAGCCAGCGGTCGACGTTTTCATGCCGCCTTGTGCTCCTGCGTGTTCTGGTCATCGTGTGCGTGCCACCTCAGTACGGGTAGAGAACGTCTCTGGCGCGCCGAGAGAAACGCCCGTAGACGTTGTTCCACAATACGCGGGTTTTCTCCCGACTGAATCGCCAGGACGCCTTCCACGATGACCTCTCGCAGGAGTATCTCCTCGGCGTGGCGGGCGCGCAGCTTGCTCGCAATGGGCAGGAACAACAGATTAGCGAAACTCACCCCATACAGAGTCGCCACGAAAGCGGTGGCTATCGCCGGTCCCATCTGGCTGGGGTTCTCGATGCGAGACATCATGTGGATGAGCCCCATGACCGTGCCGAGTACGCCCATTGTCGGCGCGTAGCCGCCCATACTGGTGAAAATCTGCTCGCCCTGACGGTGACGCTCTTCCACGAAGGTGATTTCCAGCTGTAGGATGTCGCGCACCAGTTCGGGGTCCGTGCCATCGATCGCCAGCTGCAAAGCGTTGCGGAGAAACTCATCAGGAATGGACTGAGCGTCGTCCTCCAGCGCCAGCAGCCCTTCCCGCCGCGCCTTGTCGGATAGGTGAACTAGCAGACGCATGGTCTGGGCGAGGTCGAAACGGCTATGCACGAACGCCTGCCTGAGGATGCCCGGCAGGTCGCGCAACTGTTGCGTTCCTAGTCCAGCGAGTGTCGCGCCGAACGTGCCTCCCAACACAATCAGCGCAGCAGGTAGGTTGACGAGCTGTCCCAGATGCCCGCCTTCCAGCCAGAGCGCTACAATGAGACATCCCGCCCCGAGCAGCAGTCCCCCAAGGGTCGCCGCGTCTGCCCGAAGCGAGCGGGAGCTATGACTCTTGCGTGGGGTGAGCATGACGCCGATACTCCAGAACACGTCGGACGATCTCATCGACCCCCTCGCTCACCACCAGCTTCTTGCCGTTCGTGAGCGTGATGACGGTATCTGGGGTCGCCTCAATCGTCTCGATGAGCTCCGCATTGAGTACTAGCTCTGAATGGTCGAGCCGTGTCACTTTAATCATGGCTGTTTCGAGCCTCTTTGTACATGGTGGCTGAGAGTCAGAAAGCTTTCCCCTCTGCGAGACGGCTCGGCAAGAGCCTCGCCCTCCACCCTGTCATTCTGAGCGCAGCGAAGAATCTCAATGCCTGCCAAACAGAGATGCTTCGCTTCGGCTCAGCATGACAAGCACTGGAGGGTCGCGCTCCGTCGCGACCAATCAAAACCGGCAGCTCGGAGCGCTCCGCGTTGGTAGTAGCGCACGTCAGTGCGCCTCCTGTCATTCTGCGTCTCCTGTCATTCTGAGCGCAGCGAAGAATCTCAATCCCTGCCACACAGAGATGCTTCGCTCCCGCTCAGCATGACAAGCACTGGAGGGTCGCGCTCCGTCGCGACCACTAAAACTTGGGCGGGAGCCTCGCCCTCCCAGAGCACGTGAAAGGGCACGCTGCCCAATGCGCCTGCGGAGGCGACAGAGCGCCTCCCTCCAGACAACTCTTGGAGGGTCGCGCTCCGTCGCGACCACTCAAAACCGACAGATCGCCGGAGCTTCGCCCTCCACCCTGTCATTCTGAGCGCAACGAAGAATCTCCCAATTCTGCTTCGCCCCTGCTTAACGTGGCGGGGGAAGCCTCTCGCAGCAACTCAAGATTACCGCTTCATCTGCAGCACATCTTGCATCATCTCATCAACCGTGCTCACGATGCGCGTGTTCGCCTGGAAACCGCGCTGGGTCACTATCAGACTGGTGAACTCGGCGCCGATGTCCGCATTGGACATCTCCAAGTAGCCCGAACTAATGGAGCCGCGTCCACCCGTTTGCGCCGTGCCGATGTTGGCTACCCCCGAGTTCACCGATTCGCGAAAGAGGTTATTGCCAGCTCGCTCCAAACCGCCCGGGTTGTTGAACACCGCCATCGCAACACGCGCCAGCGGCAGGTTCAACCCGTTACTAAACACCCCATTGACTGTGCCGTCGGGTTCTATGGTCAGCTGCTCCAGCGTGCCCGGAGGGTAGCCATTCTGCGCGATAGGCTCTACGCTAGAGGCAGTAGCCAGCTGGGTGATTCGCGACAGGTCAATCGTGACCGTCATATTGGGTGCGCCGCTACTCAATCCGGTGATGCTCAGCGTCTGTGTTGCGCCACCAGTGATGCGCCCCTGCGGGTCGAACGAGACTGGATTGGCAGATACCCACGGGCGTCCATTCGCAGAGTATTCCAAATTCCAGGAATTGCCGGTGTTTCGGCTGAAGCGTAACCTCAGCTCCACTGGA
>JANWXG010000098.1 GCA_025057335.1 bacterium
GGCGTTTCCATCGAGAAGCCATCGTCGGTTGGTTGGCGACGCAACACGAACAGGACGGATTGACACAATAGTCCCGAGCGGGAGTGAACACAAATGAGAACAGAAAGCAAGGCAGTGCTCGTGCCCCAGATGGCATCGCTGCCCCGCGCTACCGCGAAGGCTCTGGAGCAGGTGGTGGAGACCTTGCTCGCCGCACTGCACGCAGACTCGGGAGCGCTCTGGATCAACCACGAGGGCAGTCTGCATACGCTGGTAGTGCGTAACCTTCCCTTCCAGAACATATCCGCGCTACAGCAGGTGGTCACAATAAGCCCTCAGTCTGCGCCTACCGCAGTACAATCGCAGGGGCAGAGATATGTGGTCGCCTGCGTCGGCTATCCCCTCCTGAAGGTATACGTTGCTGTAGCTGCGGAGCAGGTGCGCTCCGCACATCGGCAACTGCTCCCCCGTTTTGCCCGTTTGGCGCAAACCCTGTTGCAGTCAAATCACGCGCCCATCCAGATGCCCGGAGAGGACAAGAGCCGCCATGCCTACCGCGTGGTAGTGGAGGGCTCTCTGCGCCGTCTCGGAGACCTCATGCAAGCCACAGGATGTGTTCTGCTCTGGTTCTCCTCGTGGAATAATCTGTGGCATCGGTTCGCCGTCGGTAACGTGCCAGCATGGCTGTATCAGCAATTGTGGGAGATGCCCTCCCCCGGAGATGGTCTGGACACATGGATAGAGAGGATGCAAACACGCATCCAGCAACGCGGTTACCATTGTGTCGCAGAAGAGCTCACCATCCGGGACATGCAACAGGGAGGGCTCCTTCTGTGGCGACCTCAACTGCGCGGAAGATTCACCTCTGAGGAAGTGGAATGGCTGCGGATGACCGTACACATGATTGCCGCCTCACTGGACGTGCTGGAAACCCAAACCGGGCTGCTCCAGCGGGTGTATCACGACCCGCTCACAGGCGTGTTCAACCGCCTGTACTTCGACCTGGCATACAGGCAGATTCTCCACAACGCGCAGCGGCACCCACGTCCCGTCTCTCTCCTGCTCATCGATATCGACCATTTCAAGCGGATTAACGATACCTACGGACACGAAACGGGAGACATCGTGCTGCAGATTGTGGGACAGGCGTTGCAGCAGGTGCGCACTGGAGATGTTCCTGCACGATACGGCGGCGACGAGTTTGTGGTGTTGCTGCCCGACACCGATAAGGGGGGCGCACGCGCCCTAGCACAGCGTCTGCAGAGGACGGTATGTCACATGGCAGAGAACTTGGGGCTTCCCTTCCGCGTGACGCTCAGCATCGGATGCGCCACTGTAGCCAACGGGGATAGCAATCTACTGCTGCTGGCAGACCAGGACATGTACGAACAGAAACGCGTCGAGAAGGAAGATTGCGGGGCAATCTCCTCCCTCTCCTCGTCATGAACCTCCGCCCCTCCCCACCAGAACCCGGTGACAGCGGAGAAAAGGCGCAGGAACGCGGTAGAGCCCCTCTGCATAGGCAGGAGATACCCTGCCCGCTTGCCAAACAGTAGATATGGGAAAGGCTTGGCTGCAGGCAGCAGGAGAGACGAACCCTGTTCAGACCGCAACAGAAGGGAGATGCCCGATGCTCACCCGACGATATTCCGTAGACCCCACAGAGCGCCTGCGTCGACTACGGCGCACGAAGACCCTGCGACGGATGGTACAGGAAAGCTCCCTATCAACCAATGACTTCATCTATCCCGTATTCGTGCAAGAAGGCAGGGGAAGGCGCGACCCCATCGGCGCCATGCCAGGGCAGTATCGCCTCAGCGTAGACCAGCTGTCTGCAGAGGTAGAGCAGCTCTCTACCCTCGGCGTGCCCGCCGTGCTGCTCTTTGGCATCGCCGCCTACAAGGACGCTCGGGCGAGTTACGCCACGCAGCGCGATGGCGTCGTGCCACAGGCTATTCGAGCGATCAAAGCGGTCAATCCCGACCTGGTAGTGATGACGGACGTATGCGTGTGCGCCTACACGCAACACGGGCACTGCGGAATCCTCCGCGAGGATGGCTACGTGGACAACGACGCCTCGCTGGAGGTGCTGGCAGAGATGGCGCTGGCGCATGCCGAAGCAGGAGCGGACGTGGTCGCCCCCAGCGCGATGATGGATGGACAGGTCGCCGCCATTCGCGAGCGGCTAGATGAAGAGGGCTTCACCGAGACCGCCATCATGGCGTACTCCGCCAAGTACGCCTCCGCCTTCTACGGACCCTTCCGCGAAGCGGCGGACTCTGCCCCCCAGTTTGGCGACCGTCGCAGCTACCAGATGGACCCGCCCAACGCGCGCGAGGCGGTGCGTGAAGTGCTCGCTGATGTGCAGCAGGGAGCGGACATCGTGATGGTGAAACCGGGATTAGCGTATCTAGACGTGGTGCGCCTGGTGCGTGAGGCGGTAGACCTGCCGCTGGCAGTGTACAACGTGAGCGGCGAATACTCCATGCTCAAAGCTGCCGCCGAGAGAGGCTGGATCGACGAGCGGGCGGTCGGTCTGGAAATGCTCACTGCCTTCCGTCGCGCGGGCGCAGACCTCATCATCACTTACCTGGCGAAGGAGGCAGCAGAGTGGCTGAAAGACAGCTGAACCATTACAGCGTTTTCGCCTTTACCGAGGAATACTGGGAGCAAGACCGCGAGGAGCGGCGCGAATTTCTCACGCGCATGGTAGAGGAGGCGAGGGAACTCGGTGAGCGTGTCTACACCTACACGATATTCCCCGCCCGCCCCGAAGTGGACTTCATGCTGTGGAGCGCGGTCATCGCCGAACAGCCAGAGGTCGCCAGCCAGTTTTTCCTGCGCTATGCAAAGGTGACTGCAGGCTGGCGCGAGTTCGTACGCCCTGTCAACACGCTGTGGGGGTTTACGCGCCCCTCCATCTATGCGCCGGGCAAGTCGGAGCAGGAGCTCAGCCCCTTCGATGAGAGCCGTCGCCCTTACCTCATCGTGTATCCTTTCGTGAAGACAGCGGAGTGGTACCTGATGAGCAAAGACGCACGGCAGGGCATGATGAATGAGCACATCAAGGTGGGCAGGCAGTATCCGCAGATTACGCAGCTGCTGCTCTACTCGTTCGGGCTGCAAGACCAGGAGTTTGTGGTGGTGTACGAAGCCGACGACCTTGCGCAGTTTTCGGACCTGGTGAACGCTCTGCGGGCGACACAAGCGCGCGTGTACACGCTGCGCGATACACCGATTTACACGGCGCTCTATCAGCCAGCGGAGCAGTTCATCGAGACCTGGGGGTAGACGACCATGTTAGACATCCATCAACGTCCGCTGTTAGTCTATTGGGAGCTCACGCGCGCTTGCGAGCTGGCGTGCCGACACTGCCGTGCGGAGGCGGTGCCCAACCGCCATCCCGACGAGTTGACAACGGAAGAGGGGTTCCGCCTGCTCGACCAGCTGCTGGAGTTTGGTCAACCGTTGCCGCACATCGTTATCACAGGGGGCGACCCCCTGAAGCGCCCCGACCTGTGGGAGCTGATTCGCGCCGTCCGCCAGCGCGGGTTCACGGTCGCCATCACACCCAGCGGAACCTACGCCCTCACTCCTGACATCGTGCGCCGTTTTAAGGAGGAGGGCATTTGGATGATGGCGATCAGCCTCGATGGCTCCGACGCCGAGCGACACGACGGCATCCGCCAGGTACCAGGCAGCTTCGAGCAGACGGTGCGCGCGGCGGAGTGGGCGCGCGAGGCAGGGCTGCCAATACAGGTGAACACGCTGGTATGCGAACAGACCGCCGACGACCTGCCCACTGTGTACGACCTGATTACGGGGCTAGGCGCAGCGCGGTGGAGCCTCTTCTTCCTGATACAGGTGGGCAGGGGCAAGGGGCTGGAGGAGGTCACGCCTGAGCACAGCGAACGCCTCTGCACCTGGCTGTTCCACAAGGCGCAGGAGGGCAAGGTGGATATCAAGACCACCGAGGCGCCGCACTACCGTCGCGTCGCCCTGCAAAACGACCTCGCGAAGACGCCCAACCGCATTGCGGAGACAGTGCGACGCGGGTTTGGCATCCGTGACGGCGCAGGCATTATGTTCATCTCGCACGTCGGCGATGTGTATCCCTCAGGCTTCCTGCCGCTCAGGGCGGGCAACGTGCGCGAGCAAAGCCCCGTAGAGATTTACCGCCATGCGCCGCTGTTCCAATCTCTCCGCGACGTGGACCAGCTGAAGGGCAAGTGTCGCTACTGCGACTTCCGACGAATGTGCGGGGGCTCACGAGCGCGCGCCTTTGCCTACACGGGAGACCCGCTAGAGAGCGACCCGCTATGCCCCTACGTCTCGGAGGAGGCGCGGAGCCGAGGATACGGGCGGATAGCGGTGTGAGATTTCCCCCTGTGGTCTGTGTCACGGACAAGATGCCCGTGACACAGGGGAGGAGGCGCTACCACAGTTTGAGACGAAGGGGGATGGCGGCGGCGGGATGCCCTATTGGCTCCCCGCCGCTGCGTACGCCTCGTACACAATCTCTACGGCGCGCAAGCCATCGTAGCCCGTCACCAGCAACGGCGTCCTGCCCAGACAGGCGTCCACGAAGTGCTGCAACTCTCCCACGAAGCGGTCAGGACCCACTTCTTCCAGAGGCTGCCAGTCGTCCATTCGATGCGTCTTGTAGCGACTGCGGAACCCGTCCCAGTAGTGCACCATCGCCGCGCCCTGCGTGCCGTACACCTCTATCACGTTGAAGCCCGCTGCAAGCACCCAGCTGGCTTCTATCACGCCCATGCGCTGGTCGCTGGTGGAGAGCAGGGCAATCGCTGTGTCCTCCACCTCGCCGATGGCGGGGTTGGTTCTTCTCACCACTGCCTGTACCCGCGCCACCTCGCCGACGAGGAAGCGGAACAGGTCGATACTGTGCACGCTGGTATCCATCAGTACCCCTCCGCCCGCTACTTCCTTATCCGAGAACCAGCGCTCCTCCACGCCGGGGAAAGGACCAGCGAACCGGTTGCGGAACATCACGACCTCTCCAAGGTCGCCCGCGTCGATGAGCCTTTTCAACGCCACAACAGGGGGATGGAACCGATGGCAAAAGGCAGTCATCAGATACACTCCTCTCTGCTCGGCAGCACGCACCATCTGGCGAGCAGCGTCGGGATGGTGTGCCAGCGGCTTTTCGCACAGCACATGCAGCCCCCGCTCGATGGCGGGCAAAGCCACTTCCAGATGGAAAGCAGGAGGCGTACAAATGTCCACAGCGTCCAGCTCCACCTGCTCCAGCATCTGCTCCACACTGCGGAACACCTGTGCTCCAACCTGCAGCGCAGCTGCACGCGCTACCTCCTCGTTGATGTCCACAATCGCGACGATTTGCGCCTCCCGCACGCGGTCGTAGCTGGCGAGGTGCGTCCGTCCGATACCTCCCGCACCAATCAATCCCACGCGCAACGTGCGCTCACTGCTCATGTGTCACCTCCTGCAACATCGTCCGTACACGTTCTAAGCTTCTTCGCACACCCTCTACGGCATCCTCTATTCCTAGATACTCTATACTGAACGGTCCAGAGAAGCCTCCCTGAACCAGAGCGCGTAGACACTCCCGCACGTGCACCTCCCCTTCGCCGATGACGGTTCCCACATACGACGCATTCGTCACGGAACGGAAGAGATATCCCCTATCCCCCGAACGCGCCCGACGGACATCGTTCAGATGGACAAGCCGACACCAGGAGGCGACCGAACCACATTCGCGCACCGGGTCAAGTCCCATCAACAAGAAGGTGCTGAGGTCGGCATTAATACGTAGTGCCTCGCTGCCGACCCATTTCACGAGGAGCAGCAGGTCTTCCGCAGAGTACACAACGTCCCCACAGGGTTCCAGCACTACCGTAACGCCCTGATGACACGCATACTGCGCCACTGGCGCCAGCGACTCCGATACCATCCGCAGGGCGCTCTCCCTGCTGATGCCCTCCTTCAGTCTGCCCGCCAGCAACCGTACCAGCGGCGCGCCGAGCTGCGCTGCCTCCTCTATAGCAGCGTATGCCGCCTTGACCTGCTGATGCCTACCAGAGGGGTCGTTACAAACGAAATCGGTGGCAGTGTCGTAGGCGCAGACGCGCACACCTGCGTCACGCAACAGTGACAGCGGTCTCCCGCCCATCGCCCAGAAGTGGTCAACGACCTCGATAGCGTCCACTCCGAGCTGTCGGCAGATATCCACAAATGCCCGGATATCCACGCGACCGCGCTGTAAATCGGGCGCAAAACTCCACATGCTAAGGCAGATATCCATCTGCAAGGGGCAGGCACCTCCCGCTGATACCTGAGGGTAGTATACCGAATACCCTGGCTGACGTCAAACGGCACAGGAACACCCGTGCCAGCGCGCGAAAAGGGGAGGCAGGAGGGGGGAATAATGCGCGTCGTCACGTTTGGCGAAGCGATGCTCAGGCTGTCGCCGCCGGGCTTCCAGCGTCTCGCGCAGGCGCAGCAGCTACAAGTCTCCATTGCAGGCACGGAGAGCAACACAGCGGTTGCATTGGCTCAGCTGGGGGTGGCGGTCACCTGGCTCTCACGGCTACCAGATAACCCGCTGGGTCACCTAGTGGCGCAACAGATCCGGGCGTTCGGAGTGGACGTGGAGCAGGTGATTTGGGATGCCGACAGCCGACTGGGCTTGTATTTCGTGGAAACAGGCGTCGCCCCGCGCCCGACCCGCGTGTGGTACGACCGCAGAGGCTCGGCGATGAGCCGATGGCGACCAGGCGAGTGGGACTGGTGCCGCCTCCTGCAAGGAGCTAGCCTGCTACACGCTACAGGCATCACTCCCGCGCTCAGCGCCAGCTGCCTCGAAGCCACGCGCGAGGCGTTACAGAGAGCGCATGAGATGGGCGTGCCTGTCTCCTTTGACATCAACTATCGTTCTCTCCTCTGGTCGCCAGAAGAGGCGCGTGCGGCGCTGGAGCCACTGCTCTCGCTAGTGCAGGTGCTGTTTGTCTCTCCCTCCGACGCGCGTACCGTGCTCGACGTGGAGGCTCCGGAGGAACAAGTAGCTCAACAGGTGCAGCGCCGATACGGCATCCCGACGGTGGTCACGCCGTTGCGCGACCAGCCCTCCGCGACACAGGGGAGACGCTACAGCGTGGTGGCAACGGCGGAGCGCGTGTGGCGGTCGTCGGGCTGTCCCTTCGAGGTGGTAGACCCTATCGGCAGCGGCGACGCCTATAATGCAGGCTTCCTGTACGGCTACCTGCACGGCGATATAGACCTGGCGATGCGCTGTGCCGATGCCCTCTCTGCGCTCAAGCATACCGTTCCAGGCGATGTTTTGTACACCTCGCGCGAGGATTTGCAACAACTGTTGCAGGGCGCCTCGCAGGGCATTGTTCGCTGAGAGACGGCAGGAAGCCGCCTCATCCCCGTCGAAGCCCTTGCTGACACAGTACGACCGTCAGGAGGGGCAATCATGCAACCCAAGTATGTAATTGGGCTGGACTACGGCACTAACTCTGTGCGCACGCTCGTCGTGCGCGTGCAGGACGGCTTTGAGTCTGGCACCCATGTGTTTGAATATCCTCACGGCGACGCGGGCATCCTGCTGGATAGCTCCGACCCCAACCTCGCTCGTCAACACCCCGCGGACTACCTGCAGGGCGCAGAGGTGTCGGTACGCGGGGCGCTGGAGGACGCCCAACGCAACGACCCCGATTTCGCCCCTGAGCGCGTCATCGGCATCGGTGTAGATACCACAGGAAGCACTCCTCTACCCGTTGACGAAAACGGTGTGCCCCTCGCCTTCCATGAGCGGTTCCAGAACAACCTCAACGCGATGGCATGGCTCTGGAAAGACCACACCTCTACGGAGGAGGCGGTCACCATTACCGAAACCGCGGCGAAGATGCGCCCGCAGTACCTTGCCAAGTGCGGCAACTCCTACTCCTCCGAGTGGTTCTGGGCGAAGATATGGCACTGCCTGAACACGGACCCCGACGTGTTCAACGCGGCGTATACGTGGGTGGAGTGCGCCGACTGGATTCCCTCCGTGCTGACAGGCAACGACCATCCCTCGCGCCTGCTACGGGGAGTGTGCGCGGCGGGACACAAAGCGCTGTACAACCCGCAGTGGGGCGGTCTGCCCGACAAGGAGTTCCTTTCCGCCCTGAATCCGCGACTGGCGGAGCTGCGCGACCGCCTGTACGAGGTTGCCTACACCTCCGATCATCCGGCGGGACGCCTCACCGCCGAGTGGGCGGCGAAGCTGGGACTACCAGAGGGAATCCCGGTCGCAGTAGGCGCGTTCGACGCACACCTGGGCGGTGTGGGCGCAGGCATCAAGCCGGGCACGCTGGTCAAGATTATCGGCACGTCCTGCTGCGATATGATGGTCGTGCCCAACACGGAACCTCTGGCGGACATTCCGGGCACGACGGGCATCGTGGA
>JANWXG010000099.1 GCA_025057335.1 bacterium
TAGGACAGGGTGGCGCCTGCTGGAAGCGGTTGCGCGGTAAGACGAACTTGCGCGTTTGCCAGTGCTGCGATACTCAGCAACAGGGCGACGACCAGCAGGTTACGGAACATATGGGTCTCCTCCTTTCTTCTATCAGTAAATTCACATGCCTATATCTTAAGGTTTAAATTACATTTCGTCAACAGTAGAGACGCATATAAGATAAAAACTGGTATTTTTGCTGGCGCTTTAGGGAGCCTCCTGAGGTTGTACGCAGACGCCGCCTACCGTCCTCCTGTCATGTCGCTTGGGGTGGCACCTGTTGTCCTGCTGAGTGGAAGCGAAGCATCTCTACGCCCCGCCAAAACGAGATTCTTCGCTGCGCTCAGAATGACAAAAGGCGTTTAGTATGACACACTATGTCATGCTGAGCGTGAGCGAAGCATCTCTACGCCCCGCCAAAACGAGATTCTTTGCCGCACTCAGAATGACAGCAAAGCCTGGACATTACCATTCGGCATCAGTTCGCAGGGGAGCACGTGAGGGCTTCTTCCCTGTCGCAGTCTCACTACCGTGCGCCATCACAAACACGCATCGAACCACTGTGGATCTGGGGGGACGAAGCTCCCGACGAGCCTGGCAACAAGGTGGAGCAAATTTACCGCCTGTACCCTGCAAAGGTTGAAACAACATAACCCTGCGTCCATCTAAAAGGATGGGAGATGACGGGGATGACCTCAACTCACTGTGGAGCAGAGCGAGGGTGGCGACCATGAGAGTGTGTGCAGAGTGGTGGACGATGCTATCGGCGTACGTGGATGATTGCCTCAGCCTAGACGAGCGCGAGCGCACGGAGGCACACCTGGAAACGTGTCCGGGGTGTCGTCAAGCCGTGATGGATCTCCAGGCGTTACGCCAGAGTATGCGCCAGCTGCCTCGTTCCGAGCCGCCTCCCATGCTGAAAGCGCGTATCCTGGCTGCTACGGTGGACCAGCCTACGTGGATGGAGAGGCTTGCGATGGGGTGGAAGCCGCTGGCATGGCGTCTCTCGCTGGCGACCGCAGCAGCGGTGCTCGCGTGGATAGGCTGGACGCATCTGCCGCGTGAGGTGCCTCAGGCAGTAAACACGCTGGTCTCCAGTGTCACACAGAGCCCCAAGTCCGCTCCCTCAATGCAGAGCAAGCCGTCTGCGCCACGCACTGCGCCGAAGGTGGTTGCATCTTCTGAAAAGCGTGCGCCCTCCTCTGCGCGCCGCGTCGTCGCCAGCCGTCCTCTGCCCGCAGTCCGTCCCGAGGCGCCTCGCAGAAGCGCGTCCCTGTCCAGTGTGACGCGGGTCCCCGTGCAGCCCGAGCCCGTCCCGGCGGACGTGCTGCAGGGTGAGCCGGTCATCGAACACGATGTGCCTTACATCGACGTCACCAGCCCGCCTGCAGGAGCAGGCGAGCCTGTGGCCGCTCAGCCGGAAGATGGAGAGAGCAGGACCGTCGCGACGCGCTTTACCATCCCGGCTGAGGTGCTGCCACAAGATACCAGTGCGATGGAAGCGCTGCGCCAGCAAATCCGTATACAGAATCAGGAACAATGGAGTGGACAGGTTAAGCGCAAGCTACAGCGTAATCAGGTAGACATCGACGTGATTACCGTACGGTTCTGATGCGAGGGCAGGTTCTTGCCATAGTGTTCGCAGTGGTTGCCTGCGCAATGCAGGGAGGCGTGTGGGCGCAAGAGAGCGCGCCTGCTACCATCCCGCTAGCGGAGGGGCGCCTCGCTTCTCCCAAGCCAGCAAACACCGGGTCGCAGGTAGGTCAGGCGAACGCCGACCTACTGCGGGGCAACGGCACACGCGCGGGTTACCTGTTGCGGTACGGCAACCTCGTACCCGAAAGCGAGCGCGTTACGGTGGATGCTCGCACCCTGCAACGCAACAAGGACTACACCATCGACTACGCCACAGGCACTCTCTACTTCACCGAACCTGTGCGTCCCTCGCAGACCATCCGGGTGTACTACCGCTACCTGCCTGGCTCTGGTGAACAGCGCGGTCTGCTGCAGGCGCCCGCCGTGCGGTTGCAGTTCGGGCAGAGCCAGCTAAACATGGTATACAGCTCCAGTGCGTTCTTGCGCCGAGAGGACGGCACCACCTTGCAAACGGACACCTACGGCATGCAGACGCGCCTACACCTCAACAGCGGCAGCGCACTAGAGGGCTTGCTGTTCTTCTCTTCGCAACGGGCGGTGCAGGCGGTCGCCGACCCGACTCTGCAACCAAGCGCCCCTGCACGCCCAAATCACGGGGCTGCCGCTGGATCCGACCGCCTCATCCTGCAGAACCTGCGCTGGAGCGCTGGCGGGCTGCAGCTGCGCGGCACGTATCAGGACGTGGGGCAACGGTTTAGCGGTTTCGCTGCGCTGCGCGAACAGCAGGCAGCACCTGAGCAACTGATCGGCTGGCTGGAGCGGGAGCGCGGGATGCGGCGTTTCAGCTACGGGCTGGGCTACGTGGCGGGCGGGCTGAACCTGCAGGGCGACGTCAGCCGTGTCAGCGACGGCAAGGGCGAGATCCGCCAGGCGCAATACAGCTTGCAGAGCAAGCAGGTAGAGTTACGTTTCAGCGAAACCAAGGTAGACCCGCAGTTCCAGCGGTTCAACGACCTGCGCGAAGACCAGCGTGCCCAGTGGGCGAAAGAGCGTGGGCTGACCCGCGATGCGCTCTCCGCCGTGCTGCGCTTCACCGGGGACTCGCAGCTGGGCTACGAGCGCCAGCGTATTCTGGACGGGGACAGCCGCATCGAGCTGGGCAGCTACGTACTGAAGACCGCGCGCCTCCAGCTGACCTACAGCACACAGGAGATTGATAAAGACTTCACCCGCTTCAACGACCTCGCGGAGGCGCAGCGGGCGCAATGGGCGAAGGAACGGGGCTGGGTGCGCTCCCTGTTGCGCGCAGAACTGGCTCCCTTCCAAGGAGCTCAGCTGCCCTCGCTGTTTCTGCAGCAGAGCATCCGCACCGAAACGGGCAACCTGGACTTCCGACAGGTCTCCCTGAACACGCGCACGGTGCAGCTGCACTACACGCGCCACAGTACAGACCCAGGCTTTGCCGTAGCGAACTTGGCACCAGAGGAGATCAACCAAATGGCGTTGCTGGCGCGCCAACAGGTGGAGCCTGGTGCGAACGCTGTTACCGACCAAGACCGACAACGGATGCTGCGCGAGGCGGGGTTACAGCGTGAAACCCTGCAGGTGAACGTGACCGCCGCCCCAAACGCACAGTTGAGCGTGCGTAAGACCTCAGTAGAGGACGCCAGCGGCGACGTGGAGCGAATGCAAATTGCCTACAGCTCGCCGAAGTTAGAGGTAGCCTACCAGCAACAGAGTATTAGCGAGGGGTTCAGTCGGCTGGGCGACCTGACCGATGCCGAGCGTAGGCTCTACGCGAACGAAACGGGCATCGCACGTCAGCTCATCAGCACCCGCTTTGCCCTAGGCAAGGACATCTCCCTGAGCGCGATGTTCGGTAACATCCGCGACTCCCAGGGAGCCGTGATGAGACAATCGTATTCCTTGCGCACGCCGCGCCTATCGCTCGCGGCAAACCTGAAGCAGGTGGACCCCGCCTTCTCGCGTCTGGGCGATCTGACGGAGGGCGACCGCAACGACCTAAGCGGTCTACTGGGCTTCCGCCACTTTGACCTGTCGGCGCAGTGGCAGCTCAGCCGGCAACTGTGGTTCGAAGGGTTCTGGATTGACTCGCGCCACGCGCAGATGCAGCAGCTGCACCGTCGCCAGCGGCTGTATTTCCAGTACCAGCCCGCTACTGCCACGCGCATCACGCACTTGAACGACCGTACCAACCGCGACGGGGCTGCCGAGCTGCTCCACCGCCAGTGGCGTGAGACCACCTCCATCGATCATGTGTTCGGCAGGGGGCTGAAGTTCTCCGCCTACCGTGACCGCATGGAGGAAGAAGGCGTACTACTGCAGCCGAAAACCACCTGGACGAATTTCTGGCGGCTGGAGTCGGATAGGAACCAGCCAGTGTGGTTCGTCGTTGAACAGAAGCACCTGCGCCGCACCGACGGCTACTACGACTTAGCGGATACCTTGCAGTTGCAAACGCCCCTCTCGCGCAGCGCCGTGATGCAATTCACCGAGCAGAAGTTCGGGCGCAGTGACCGCCCCTCCGAGCTCATCCGGACGGTCTCTTCGCAGTGGCTGCTGCGCAAGGACCTTACTTTTGCCATGAGCATGTCGCGGCGTACCACCAGTGCCGATACCGGCAGCCTGCTCAAGAGCTTCGCGCTGTCGGGACCGCTCTTCGGCTTCCTCAACCTGACGGGCAAGTACGACGAGCTGCGCGTGGACCGCGCCAACACGAAGGCGCAGAGTGAAGTCTCAGTCTCCTCGCTGAAGCCTTTCTCGGCGCTGGGATTGACCAACATCCAGTTCACGGGCGCCTACGCGGCATTGGCAGACCACAGCCGGTGGCAGCGGGAGACAAAAAGCGGACGCATCACCGCCAACTTGGGCAAGCACAGCCTGCTTGCCGAATACACCTCCGCGTTCATCCCGCAGGCGGCAGACCGATTGGTGCTACGCACCTATCAGTTTACCGTCGCCCCAATGAGCAACTTCAAGGGCGAAATCTACTACCGCACCATCGAGCAGCCCAATATGGAAACGTGGCACGTGCGGCGCTACTCGCTGGACTGGCAGATGTCGCCCACGACTTCGCTCAGCCACCAGTTCCTCACACTGCCTGAGCAGGGCAACAACCGCGTGCAGCCGATAGGACTGGATGTATGGAAGCTCAGCACCCGCCTCAACGCGCATCAGACGCTGAATGGCGAGTACCGTATCGAAACCGACTACGCTAAACGGCAAATCGTTCGCCGCGCCCTGCTAAGCATCGCGGGTAGGCTGTCCGCTCTGTCCAGTGGAGAGGTGGGATACAGCCTCGACTCGGTGAACTTCCAGGGCAACAAGGGCACGGCGCACTCCTTCCATTTACGCTACGGTTGGCAGCTGGACGAAGACCACTTTCTCAACCTCAGCCTGCGCCTCACCAACTACCAGCATCGCGTGCCGCAGGGACTCTCGCGCAATGAGCTGGCAGGCACGCTGGAATACAAGACTCGCTTCTAATCTCGCAGGGGCGCCTGTGCTCTGTATCGTGGGAGAGAGACATCGCGTTTACACCTGCCTGCCTCTTAGGTACACCTTGCGGATGCTAGTCAGATTCTCCACTCGCTCTAGGGGGTTTCGCTCCAGTAGCACAAAGTCCGCCCGTGCGCCCGGCTGCAACGAACCCACCTTTCCCTCTAGCCGCAGGGCGCGCGCAGCGACCACCGTCGCAGCGCGCAGCGCCTCCTCCGGCGTGAAACCGCACTCCGCTAGCAAACGCAGTTCGTGATGCAGCGCGGCACCAGGCAAAACCCCAGGCGCAGGGGTATCTGTTCCGGCACCGACCAGAACTCGGTATCGCTTTGCCTCGCGCACAAAGCGCTTGTACACGTCCACTGCGCGTTCCGCAGTGCGGAAATCTGCGGGCGTCCAGCCCCGCGTGGAAAGGAAGTCCCAGTAGTCGCGCGACCACTCCTCCCGCCAGCTAGCAGGAAGAGGCACCCCTGCAGGAGACACCTCCTTCCATCGGCGCGGGATATCGTACAGGCTCAGGGTCGGCGTCCACACGATGGATGTGGCATATGCCAGTTCCATCAGTCGCCGCACCTGCTCGCCCTCCGCGCTAAGGCGTTCGAACCCTGCGAACACCCGTAGGTAGCCGCTTTTGCGCTTCTCGTCGATGCGTGGACGCGAGGGCAACAGCTCGTGCAGCAGGCAATGTGCGTGCTCAATGCCGTGAATGCCCAGACGCATTAGGTCCGAGGCGCGGAGGGTCTCGTGGTGCGCTGTCACGGGCAACCCTTTCCAACGAGCGTAGTCAATCACCGCCTCGGCAGTGGCGCGGTCGGCGTTCACATACAGCTTAAAGCCATCTGCCCCGAGCTTGCGCAGATGCTCCAGCAGACCGGGCACTTCGCTCGGCCTCTTCACCGCTACCGCTTCCCACCACGAGGGCTTGCCCGTGTCGATGTTGCGTCCTGTCCAGTAGACGTAAGGACGTCGCTCACCTCGTTTCCACCGGGCGCGCCACTCCGCGATCACCTTCGGAGCAGAACCCATGTCGCGTACTGAAGTAACCCCGTAACGCAGGAACATCTCAGGCGTTTTGACCTCATCCACATGCACGTGGAGGTCCATTAATCCCGGAATGACCCACCCACCTCTGCCATCAACCATTTTCACCGAGGACGAAAAGCGCACCAGGTCTGCCCGTCCCACATCGGTAACGGTTTCCCCCTCCCACAGTACGAAACCGGGTGAGATGGTTTGTGAACCGGTCCACACAGTGACGTTGACTATCGCTGTTGGCATGAATATTGCCTCCATCTACTTCTCTTCGGAGTTCAAGCCATTTGCACACTTCTTCGAGGCTGAACGCAGCTCCTGCTAGCGGGGTGCGCAGGCTCGAGGCAGTGGGGAAGAGAAGCCGCTCATCGGTAGAGGAGTAGCATCTGCTCTGGCGAAGAGGAAAACCCCTCTCGCGCAGGGAATGCAACAAGGGGGACATTCAGATGAGTGAGCACAAGCCATACGACTTCCTCACCGGGGTCATTGCGCCGTTCTGGACGCCTGTAGACGCTACGGGGCAGCTAGACCTAAACGGCGTGCGTGGGATGGTGGACTACCTAGCGAACACGAGGGCAGTGCGCTCTGTCTTTGGGCGCAGCGGTATGGGCAAGTGGTATACCTTCACTGTGGAGGAGACGAAGCGCCTGACCGATGTACTGGTTCCCGCCTGTCGGAAGCAGGGCATGGGCGTGCTGATTGGCGCGATGGGCGAGTATCTCGGCAAGGAGCGTGGCGAACGTCCAGACCCTGTGCGCTACACCGAGCAGAGCATCGAGCTCGTGCACTATGCCCAGAAGGCTGGGGCAGACGCTGCTGTGCTAGTGGTGCCTGACATGCTGCCAGCGGAGCGGGAAGCTCCTGCCGAGGTGGTATGGCGATACTACAGGGCGGTACATGACGCCACGCGCTTTCCCCTCGTGTTGTACCAACCCGGAGGTACCCATGCCGATTATCAGCTCACTCCCGAACTGATGCGCCGTCTGTTGACCCTTCCCCGCATCGCGGGGCTGAAACTCTCTACGAACAAGGAAGAGATGTTCGCCCCGATTGCCGAAGTGGTGCGCGGTACAGGGTTCGCTCTGATTGCGGGCGACGAAGCGTTCTATCTGCGGGCATTGGAGCTAGGGGCATGCGGGGTCATCGGGGGGGGGTGCATGATTTGGCCCGAAGTACTATGGGCTGTGCGCCACTACTATTTGCGCGGTGAGATGGCAAAAGCGCGCGCCGCCCAGCAGACCGTGTGGCAACTGGAGGCGCTGCACGAAGGTAAGGACGCCTGCGTATTATGGAAACAGGTGATGATTTCTCAGGGCGCACAATTCCCGCCCTACGACCGTAGCGGCACGCCCCCCTATCCGAGAGAGATCGTTGTGAAGGCGCTGCAAGCATGGCGACGGTTGACCGCTCCCTACCGTCGGATATGCCATACCCAATGCCCACAGAAAAAGGGTGAGGTCAGTGCCACCCTCTGATGCACCATCATATGACTACCAGCTGGCGCGAGAACACATGGTGCGTTACCAGTTGGAGGCGCGAGGTATCACCGACCCGCGTGTGCTGGACGCCATGCGCAAGGTACCTCGCCACCTCTTCGTGCCCCCTGAGCGCGTACATGACGCCTATTCCGATCACGCTCTGCCCATCGGTGAAGGGCAAACCATCTCCCAGCCTTACATGGTCGCACTGATGACACAGCTGCTGCAGCCCGCGCCCTCACACCGCGTGCTGGAGATCGGCACGGGCAGCGGCTACCAGGCGGCGATTCTGGCGGCGCTGGCAGACGAAGTGGTGACGGTGGAGCGCGAGGAAGTGCTCTCGCAGCGGGCACAGGAGGTGTTACGCTCGCTGGGCTACCGCAACATCACCTTCGTGGTCGGCGATGGGAGCGAAGGATACCCTCCTCTTGCCCCATACGACGGTATCATCGTCACAGCAGGGGCGCCCTTCGTGCCGACCCCACTGGTAGACCAGTTGGCGCCCGGAGGCAGGCTGGTCATCCCTGTCGGTCATCGCTACGAACAGGTGCTGACAGTAGTGTATAAGGATGAGCAGGGTAGAATACATATCTCCGAACACGGCTACTGTGTGTTCGTACCCCTGATTGGCAAGCACGGCTGGCGCTCAGAGATAGATGGGGAATGGGAGCCAGAGGGAATTGTGTGACCGTGCATGACGGGGGAACGGCTCGGCGGGAGCCTCGCCCTCCAGAGGGGGGTGG
>JANWXG010000009.1 GCA_025057335.1 bacterium
CCCCCTTCCTTCTCAGGGAAGGGGGCTGGGGGGTTAGGTTTTCAAAAAAAGCGGCTGGCGTCAGAGACACCAGCCGCTGACCCTAGGGTCATCCTTCACCCTACGGAGGTGTCTCTGAACGCTGCTGCCACGCCTGTAACAGGTTGTCATACGCCTCGTCTAACATCTGCAGCCACGAGCGTAAACGCTCTAACCGCTGGCACACCTGCTCGTCCTGCACCAGCTCCGCCTTCTCGCGAACCGTTTGGAGCAGTTCGGAAGTGCTCTCCCGACGCATCTCCAGTAGCTTGTGCAGTCCATCCTCAGAGAAGACGAAGTACTCCTCCCGTTGCGATGGCACAGACACCTGCTCAATCAGCCCCAGCAGGTCGAGCGTCTTCAGGTTCGTCGTGATACTGCTTCGGCTGACCTGCAGGAGGTCTGCCATCTCTTCTGCCGACACGGGGCGACTGGCAATCAACAACAAGCCGATCATCTTCCCGCCGATGCGCGGGAAGCCGTACTCCTCGAAGTAGCCTGCCGCCTTGTCAATCAACTCGAGTAGTGCGCTTGATTCTGGTAGCGGGTCTGGTTGCGAACTCGCACCTTCACTCATCGCTCTGATACCCTTTCCCCCATGCAAGCGGGAATATTTCAGTCCTATTAACGATTATACACCCTTCCATGTTGTTTGTCAAGACGGCAAGATAGATTTTTTCAAAAATTTTGATGAAATCGGTAACTTCCGCCGATACGAGGGAACGGGCAAACCAGACAGATTCTTGATTACATTGCAGCACCTCGTCCCTCTGCGAGATGATGGGGACACATCGCTTGCCCGTCCCCTAAGCAGGGCGAAAGGTCTTGCCTTCTCCCTGTTGTTTCGGAGCCTATGTTGTTCGTCAAGGAGAAGCACTCACGTGCTTCACTACGAGCAGAGGGAGTTCGCTGTGCGCACTTTCGTGCCAGAGCGCTCCGTGTTGGTAGCAGCGCACATCAGTGCGCCTCCTGTCACTCTGAGCGCAGCAAGGGTCTCGGAGATGCTTCGCCTTCGGCTCAGTATGACGATGAACGGCTCGGCGGGAGCCTCGCTTCTGTCTTATTTTGTCGTTCTGGGGGGAGAGGTGAATCTCGCTTCTCTTGTCATGATGGACGAAGTGAAACATCGCAGAGATTCTGCGCCCCACTCAGCAAGAGTATGCCGAAATCACGAGGAGACATGTATGGGGGTAAAGTCGAACAACGACGTAGCGGGGGAAAATAGCTGTTCTCGTCTGTCAGCGGGACACGCGCAGGGAACGCAGCTTCTGCACTGCCTTAGCAACCTGCTCCACCGTGTAGTCTATCTGCTCTTCGGTGTTGTCCTTGCCCAGCGTGAAGCGTACGGAGCCTTCAATGAGACGTGGCTCGATGCCCATCGCCACCAGCACGTGCGAGGGCTCAGTGTCGCCAGAGGAGCAGGCTGCACCTGCCGAGCAGTAGATGCCCGCCGCATCCAACGAGAGCACTAATGTCTCACCCTCCACATCGGCGAAGGCGAGGTGCGCGTTGTTAGGCAGGCGTTGCGTTGGATGACCTGTCAGCACGGCGTCTGGCACGCGCTCCAGAATGCCCTGCACAAGACGGTCGCGTAGGGCGCGTATCCGCTCGGTCTCCTCTGCCATGTGGAGGAGCGCCCGCTCTGCCGCTGCGCCGAAGCCCACGATGCCGGGTACGTTGTAGGTGCCGCCACGTCGCCCACGCTCCTGCCCACCGCCGTCTAGCAGTGGGCGTAGGGGGGTGCCCCGCCGCACCACCAGCGCCCCTACGCCCTTGGGACCGTAGAGCTTGTGCGCGGAGATGGTAAGCAGGTCCACGTTCAACGCCTGCATATCCACCGGGATTCTACCCACCGTTTGCACCGCATCGGTGTGGAAGGGAATGCCGTGTTCGCGCGCAATGGCGCCGATCTCGGCGATGGGCTCGATGGTGCCTACCTCATTGTTGGCGTGCATAATGGAGATAAGCCCTGTACGAGGAGTAATGGCGCGGCGGACCTCGTCTGGGTCTACTATGCCGTAGCGGTCAACTGGTAGCAGAGTGACCTCCCATCCCATCTCTCGCACAGCTTCGCACGCTTCCAGCACCGCATGATGCTCAATAGATGTGGTGATGAGGTGGCTCCTGCGGCTTCCCCAAGCGCGCACAACACCCTTCACTGCCCAGTTGTCGCTCTCGGTGCCCCCGCTAGTGAAGTAGACGTCATCTGGGTCGGCGTTCACCAGTTGCGCCACCTGTTCGCGGGCGCGTTCCACTGCCTCCCTTGCTTCCTGCCCAGCGGTGTAAATCGCCGAGGGATTGCCGAAGGCATGCTGCAGGTAGGGCAGCATCGCCTGCAGCACCTCGGGCGCCAGCGGCGTAGTCGCGGAGTGGTCCAGGTAGACGGGTAACATCGGTGCGTACTATCGGCAGCCGACAGTCGGATATAGCTCTGTGATGGGGCACTTGCCGTTCGCTTGCACTCCGCAGCGCAGGCAAATCTCTTCCACCATCTGCTTGTCCTTCTCGACCGCCGTGACAACGAAGGCGCGCAGTCCCTCGATGAGTGCCTCTCGCTGCTCAGAGGGCATCTCATCCAGCACCTGCTTCAACCGAGCAGCACGTTCCTCTTCCACCTGTCGGGTGATACGCTCGCCCTTCTCGGTGAGTTGTACTTCCACGAAGCGCCGGTCTGCCGGGTTGCCGTGCCGCGTGACTAGCCCTTTGCGTACCAGGCGGTTGAGCATATTCGTGGCGGAGGGGTAGCTAATGTCTAGTCCCTCTGCCACTTCCCCGACGGTGGCGTTACGATGCAGCCAGATGTAACGCATCGCCTGTAGCTGAGGCAGAGTAATCTCTTCGTGCGTCAGCTCGGCAACCAGCCGCTCGCTCAGGCTCTTGGTCAGAATCTGCGCGAACAGGTTGGACACTCGCACTGCATACTCGTAGTCTGTTGTTGTGGTGGTCATCCTCTTTCACCCGCCTTGATGATGTTGCTTACCCTAGATAAAGTATATCACAATCAGTTTACTAGTGCAAACTGATGCAATAGGTGTATCGACTTTTGTAGGAAGAGGCTAATTCCCCATGCATATTTTACCCCCGAAAAAGGTCATCTGGGATGTCCCTACTCGACCAGACGGGGGGAATTCGCGCAGGAGTTCTGGCACACACGTGGGAAGTAAGAGACAACACACCACAGGAGGCGAGGATGCTGCGAGTAGGTTTTATCGACCATCACCTCGACAACTTTCATGCCAACACCTTTTTGCGCCTGCTGCACGAGGAGCTCACAGCGGAAGGGGTGCGCGTGGTCGCTGCTTGGGAGAGCCACCCGGTAGGAGGGGACTGGTGCGCGAAGCACGGCGTGGAGCGCAAGAGCTCCATCGCAGAGGTCGTGGAGGCGGTGGATGCACTGATGGTGCTTGCGCCAGACAACTTAGCAGACCACCTTGCGTTGTGTGAGCAGGTGTTGCCTGCGGGCAAGCCGACCTTCATTGACAAGCTGCTCTCCCCTCGCCTTTCCGATGCGCAACAAATTCTCGAGGCAGCCCAGCGATACGGCACGTCTGTGACCTGTTCTAGCGCGTTGCGCTTTGCCGTAGAACTGGAGGCGTTGCGCCCGCAGCTGGACGGCACGCCTGTAGAAGCTTTTGCGCGGGGCATGGGCGAGTGGATGGGCTATGGAGTGCATACGATAGCGCTAGTGATAGGGCTGATGGGCACGGGCGTCACGCGAGTCGCTGATGTGGGCACTCCTTCTAGCCGCTTTCTCGCGATGGAGTACGCTGACGGGCGGCGTGCTACCGTCGAAGTGCGCGACTGCGAGAACATGTGGAATGTGTTCTCGTGGACCTTCGGCGCGAAGGTGGGCAATATCTACTACGTAGAAACAGTGAAAGACTACAACGGTTTCTACCTGAACCTAATGAAGATGGTGGTGCGCTTTTTCAAGACTGGTGAATCGCCCGTTTCCTTACAAGAAGCGCTGGAGATCGTGCGCCTTCTAGAAGCTAGCAACCGCTCGCAGCAGGCAGGAGGCGCATGGGTATCGCTGTAAGCAGTCCCCTCGCGAGGCGCTCGCCCCTTGGCGTAGATTGAGGCGGGGAGAGGGCTCCCTCCAGAATCCACAAAGTGCAGGAGGTGAAACTTCACCTCCTTGCACTTCGTCTAAATCGACAGAGACAGCTATAGTTAGTAACGTCGTTCACCGTACGGCTAGGAAAGTCCCCTATACCAGTGGGGAAAGGAGGTGCCCGTAATGCCCCTCGAGGACACCGAAATGCGTCGCCAGCTGATGCATGAGGTCGCCAAGCGCCCGATTGACTACTCTCTGCTGGACCTACACGTGGTACACGGCACAGTCTACCTGCGCGGAGTGGTACGCAAGCTGCGCGGGCATAGTGCAGACCCTGCAGAAGAGATTGAGCACCTGTGCCGTATTTTCCGACAGAAGCCTGGCATCCGTCAGGTCATCAACGAGGTCGTCATCCGATAGACAGACTTCCTGAAGGGAAAGCGTGTAGGTAAAGGAGAGGAGGAGGAGTACTTCGCTCTACCCCAAGAAGTCAGCTCAGTGCGGCGAGAGAGGCAGTCTGGTGTCTTGCCGCACCAGTAAGATATCTTGTTTTGCGCTCGCGCCCTCCAGAGACCCCCCTCTCCTGCCGAGATTCTAGAGTATGCGTAACCTAGTGTTTTTCATCTTGGTTCTCGCTAGTGCGTTGCTGGCGCTGTTGCTCTGGTCGCCTTCACTCAGCACAGGCGACCATCCTCCATCGCGCGTGGTATCGGCAGGTGTACTAAGGTAGCAGCTCCAGCGCAGCCACCTGCACCTTCACGCCCGCGCGGTTACAGGGGTCTAGGCGCAGCCGAGTAACAACACCTCGCCAGCGGGGGTTGTCGCTCAAGTTCAACACGTACTCCCGCCACTGACCGTCCGCCATAACAGGAAAACGCACACTAGTGGCTTCGCTCTCGCTGCCAGACACAGTCCAGAAGAGCTGTCCGACATCCTCGAACCGTTCTGGTGCTGTCAGTCGCATCCGCAGGCGCAATCGGCGATAGCGTGCTGCGGGAATGCGGATGGGGGGGCCGAAGAAGGCAGGGTCGTTACCTGCCGTCACTGCTGTCAGCGCTCCGTCCTCAATACGCGGGTTCTCCAGTAGCATGCCGTGGTCCCATCCGTAAGCATGACGTGCAAACGTCCACCGCGGCACGCTCAGCAAGTGGACGTCTACTTGGGGCACAGCGAAACCGACATCCGCAGGGGTGAGGTCAAGGTGGGGGACAGCTGCATTGGTAAACACCTTGCGGATGGCGTCTAGGTAGCCAAAACCGAACTGCTTGTGCGGTTCAATGTAGGAACCTTCACCCCATTCGTTCCATGCCTCTATTACAATCATCGGCAGTACCTTGTCAGGATACCGTTGTAGCAGGTGGAGAGCGTCCCGCAGGTGCTGCTCGAACTTTTCGGGAGTGCGACCGTAGCGCACGAGGGCGTTCGCACCGTGCCAAGGGCGGCTATCCCAACCGCCGCTCACGGGCGGTAGAAGGGGAACTGGGCAATGCTGCACGATATTTTCCCACTGCTGACGGTAGCCTACCATCAGGGTGTCGAACGGCGCCCACTTCACATCGCCCGTCACGCCCAGATGAGGCCAATTGTATGCGGTGACCGCGTCGTAGCCTTCGCGAGCAGCCTGCACCGCTTCTCCCGAGCTTCCCACACACGCCAAAATATATAACCCTTTTAGCCCAGCTTGAACACATTCTTGACGCATAGCATCCAGCGCACGCTTCACTCCGTCGCTGCCCAAATCCTGGCGTAGTTGATAGGGGCTAAAGAAGAAAACCGCAGGTTTGCCGTCAATCTGCAGGTGCTCTGGGCGAAGGAAGTAGTGTTGTATCCAGTGACGCACGAGGCGGAGACAGTCTTCGTGCGACGAGGTGCCAGGCGGATTGTGGTTTGCCCACAGCAGGCAGAACTGCAGGTGATGACGATATCGGCTGCTGAAGTAGCCTTCGTGTAGCGCATGTTCGAGCTGGCGTGCACCCTGCACCCAGTACCAATCGTAAACGAAGAAGGTAATACCGTGTTCTACTGCCCACTTGATATGCCAATCGGCGACCTGCGGGTCACCCTCGCGATACCATCCCAGCACGGGACGGCGCTCGGGGAAGCGGGTAATCGGTGCCCACTGCCCCGCGCTACGCCAGCCGGGGAAATAATATACCCCTACCGGGTATTTAGGTTTCACTGGCAGGGGAGGGGGGACGACGGGCGACCTGACCCGAGCGAGAGGAGGCGATACACGCAACCGCGCTGTGACAGCGGTGGAGGTGGCATTTGTGCTGCGTATCTCAGCACGTAGGTCACCCTGCCAATTGCGTGGGAAGACAACTTGCCAGCGCCACTCTCCTTCTTCTCCAGAAGCCAGGTTGTGCGGCGCCGTCTGCAGAGTACGCAGCAGGCGCACACCAGTGGGCAGCAACAACCGCGCTGCGACCCCCCTCGCTTCTTGACCACCCGCGTTTACTACCCGAAGTTGCACTGTCAGCGGCACTCCCGCACGCGGCAGGGCGTCTTCTACGTCGAAATGCAGTACGTTTAGAGTGGGTGGGCCCTGCGGTTGAGAGGAGAGAACCATGCTCTCCAGCACTAGGGAGGCTTTGGGCACAGGCGCTGGGCGGATGCCTAGCATCACTACCTCGCCGCTCCAGTGGGGGCTACTGAACATGTCTACGTTGTAGAGACGCATCTGACCGTCGGGGATGACCTCAAAAGTGTGCTGCTGTATCCCATATGCCTCGCTGGTGGCGAATACCAGGGTGCAATGGGGGAAGGAGGAGCGCAGACGCACGGCGAGGTAGGGTAGGGACTCTGCAATGAAACTGGTGCGTGCTGCGAAAAATCCATCTGGCTCTAGAAGCTGCAGTGTGACCCCCTCAGACGACCGGTCTACACGTATTCCCCGCCAAGCGCTCCACCCAGAGACGTTGCCACGAAAAGTGAACTCTCTCTGTCCCTCGCGCACTGTTAGCCCTTCCAGTCGAACGATTCGGATAGCACGCAGGGAAAACTCGCCGATTCCATAAGGGTCAAATCGCAGACGGACGATGCGTCCTTCCCGCTGCCAGAAGGGAAACACACGGTAGGTATGCCATTGCTTGTCGCCACGCACCGCGAAGCGAGTGCTTTTGCCAGGGAGGAAACCTCCGTAGGGAGACTCGGTGGTATTGCTCCAAAAGAACTCCGCTTCGCCAGGCAGTGAAGCACGCATCTCCACCTCAATAGCCTGATGAGGTACAGCGGGCAAGTTCAGCGAAGGCAGATATTCCAGAATCGGGTCTTCACCCAAGGTGCGGAAGTGCATCGCTCCGTCGCGGAATTGCACGTCGCCAATCTGATGATTGGCGCGCCAATCACGCAATATCTGCTCCTGTTCAAAGCGCCATTCCTGTTCCACTCGTACCGCGCTCATGGTTATCTGCCTCCGCTTCCTCAGTATGTTGCCAGTATCTCTCCGCTAGGATAATAGCCACATAGTCGTCGTATGGCTGTTCGGGAAAACGCAGCCAAGCGGGCAGGAGACGACGCCAGCCTTTAGGAGGGTTCTCACGAAGGTAGCGGCGACGCGCCTGCTCCGAGGTGTAAGCCTCATCTACGATGTGCACAGGCAGGGACACGGCACGCAGTAAAGGTTCCAACGCCCTGAAGCCTGTACCGCCACCGATGACGATGCACTGCGGACGGAAACGCACAAGCAGCCTCTGCACCTCGGTATGCAGGTCTACTACAGCCACTACACTACGATGCAGCACCTGCTTGTCCCTTCGCACCACAGCGATGCCGACCTTGCTGCGTCCTGGGTCTATGGCGAGCACTGCTGGTTCCGACAAGGCACTCACTCCCTGCGGGTCACTGTACCACCCGGAAACGCAGTCGCAGGCTGTCGGCGGAGTAGGTATCCGTCTCAGCAAGCGCAGCGACGTTCACATATCGTCCTCGCCCTTCGCGCGCGATGCGCTCTGCCAAGTCGGTAATCTGTTGGTTGGGCACGGCGCCCACCACAGGTTCTCCATCCGCTCCGATCCGGGGGATGATTCCTGCCTCAATCGCTCGTGCACGCACCTCGTCTCGCAGGAACTCGATGAGTGTGTTGGCTATCTCGCCTGTGCCGCGTCCAGACCAGATTCGCGCACGCGCAATCTCCTCGTCTTTGCGGTATACCAGACGGTTCCGGAAAGGCTTCAACTCTACCTGAATCGGCTCGCCTGCTACGCCATTGCGCACTGCTACCGCTAGCACGACCACAGGAGTGTCGGAACGAGCGATTTGCTCTGCTAGCGCCTCGACACTGACAGCTTCGTCCGCAAACACCTCAACGCTGCCGCCCGTAGGCGATGGCACGCTTAGCCGCTTCAAGGGGATGTACGCTGCGCGGTGTGCACCTCTCGCTGCGGCGCCGCGCTCCTGTGCCAAGCGCCCCGCCTCCACTAGCAGGCGGTAAATCTCGTTGCGGGTAGCGCGCAGCGACATGCCATTTGGGATTACCCGGCGAGCAATCTCTTCTCCGCGCCGTGCCACGATGGGCTTCTCCTTTATCTGCTCCAGTTGCTCGACAAGTTCTCGCAGCTCTGCCTCCCGCATCTGCAGTTGCTCGATGGTTGCTCGCAGAGCGTCCGCCTGTTGCTGAAGTTGGCGGCTTTGCTGGCTTAGCTGTTCCGTCTGCTGGCGCAGTTGCGCTGCCTGCTGCTGCAGTTGGGCGTTTTGGTTGTTGAGCTGAACGTTCTCGCGGGCATATTCCATGTTCTGGGAAGCAAGGTCGGCGTTATTCTGCTGATACAGCCGGTTTTGCTCCCGCAGGAACTGTCCCTGACGCTTTAGCTGGGCGTTGGTTTGGCTCAGCTGTCGGTTGCTGGTTTGCAAAAGGACGTTCTGCTTTTGTAGTCTCTGTAGCTGCTGGCTCTGTTGCACGATGCGACCACTGAGCTCCGCAACCTGTCTCTGTCGTTGTTCCAACTGAAGGCGTACGGCCTCCAGCAACTGTTGTTGCCTCTGCAGCTGGCGAGTGTTCTCCGCCATCTGTTTCTGTTGCTCTCGTATACGCTGCGCCGCCTCTTGATAGCGTTGCTGGAGCTGGTCGTAATCGCCACGAAGCTGGGCATAGCGAACCTGGAGCTGGCGAGATTGCTCTAGGAGGCGCTCGCCGCGCACGATGATTTCTCGGAAAGTTTGGGCGGTTGCCAGCACCGCGACGATGGTAAGGAAGGCGATGAGTGAGCCGGTGAAGCTGGTGATCAGCATCGCAGTGTGACGTGGTCGCAATCCCCATATCGAGATGCGCCGTTTGCCGAGGTAACGTCCCAGCCAGTCCCCAAAGTAGGCGATGAACCCACTCACCACGATGAAGATGATACCAATGAGAATGGTGCGCACAGGCATGGTTACTTCCTCCTTTTGCACCTCACCGCTCACGCTTCCACAGGATGACTACGCCAGCGACTGCTCCCAACATATTCGGCAGGAAGCTCGCTAGCAATGGCGATATCGTACCTCCCCTGCCTAGGATGAACAGGTACTGTGCGAATGCCCAGTAGAGGAAAATAATCACGATACTCAGCGCAAATCCAGAAGCAGCGGTGCTGCGTTGTCGACGGATACCCAGAGGCGCACCGACAAACCCGAACACGAGGCTAGCGAGCGGCAGGGAAATCTTGTTGTAGAGCTCCACTTCCATCTGCTTGGTGTCCTCGCCTGCCTGTCGGTAGCGGCGGATGCGATCGAGGGTTTGACGGAAACTGCGGCTATCGGGGTCGGGCACTAGGTCGGTTTCTATCTCGCGCAGGCTTTTACGGATACCTCCCCCCAGTACCCGCGTGCTGGTGCGCTCAAACTCAGCGCGCACCCGCCCATCGCCCGTCATCCAATAGCCGTCGTAGAGGTCCCATTCGCGCCCGCCTAGCCACTTTGCCCGCTTCGCGTACACGATTAACACAGGATGCCAATTGGCGGATGCTGGAGCGAATTGAATGGCGGTGACATCAAACAGGATGCCTGCTTGTAGGTCTACCCCGCCTTGCGCCGTGATGAGCGTCTCTACTTTCCCCTCACGCATTACCGTTTGCGTCACAGGCTGCGCGCGCTCACCGATTTGGCGCAGCACCGCCGTGCGCAGCCTCCACATCTCAGCGGTTGCCGGCGGTACTACCAGCTCGTTAAAACCGACTGCCAGTATGCTTACGGCTGCTCCCATCGCTAACACAGGCATCACAATCCGCCACAGGCTATAGCCCGCAGCGTGCAGTGCCACCATCTCGGTCTCGCTCGAGAGCCTACCGAAGGAGAGCAACGAAGCGAGCAGCATCGCCATAGGAAAGGTCTTCACCATAATCTGCGGTAGGCTCAACACCACCATCCGCCCCACTGTCCACAGCGAAGCCCCTTTCACCACGTACTCGGTGAGCTGGAACAGGCTACCGCCCGCGAAGAAGAGCGACGTAAACAGCAGCACACCGAACACGAACGGTCCGATGAGCTCCTGCAATATGAGACGGTCTACCACCTTGAGCCGCATGGGTCAGATGTGCTCATACTCCTCGCCCAAGTAGAACTGCCGGGCGATGGGGTCTTCAGGCAGTTTATCGGAATCGCCTTCGGTTAGGATACGACCGTTATGGATGATGTATGCCCTGTCGGTGATACGCAGGGTGGCGCGAACGTTGTGGTCGGTAATCAGGATACCAACGCCTAGCCGCTCGCGCAGGTGCGCGATGATGCGCTGCAGGTCGGCGATGGCAATCGGGTCCACGCCTGTGAACGGCTCATCCAGCAGGATGAACTTGGGATTGGCGGCGAGAGTGCGCGCCACCTCTACTCGACGCCGTTCGCCACCAGAAAGCGTGTAGCCGCGCGCGTGGCGCAGGTGGGCGATGTGAAACTCCTCTAGCAGGTTGTCAATGCGCTCCTGTATCTGCTTTTCGGGCAATCCTTGCAGCTGCATCACCAGACGCAAATTGTCTTCTACGGTCAGCTTACGGAACACAGATGGCTCCTGCGCGAGGTAACCAATGCCCAGACGAGCGCGAGCATACATCGGCAAACGGGTGATTTCACGTCCATCCAGCCACACCCGTCCTTCGTTAGGGCGCACGAGACCCACGATCATGTAGAAAGTGGTAGTTTTGCCCGCGCCGTTTGGCCCCAGCAACCCGACGATTTCGCCAGCCTCCATCTGTAGGCAAACGCCATCCACTACCCGACGCCCTTTGTAGATTTTGACTAAGTTCTCGGTGCGAAGTTTCATGGGCGGTTCCCCTCTGGCTGGGAGCGCTTTGGTTGGATGACCGTTTCGGTGCGCGCAGGGTCCCCTTCTATTACCACGCGCAAGTCCTCTTCGCCCAAGAAGATAGTACCCCGGTCGCCTTTCTGGGTAGCCACCAATCGGGGATCTTCTACCTCTACGAAAACTCCTCCCTGCAGTGTGACCTGACGTGTCGCATCATCGTAGAGGACGGTTCCTGCGTTGCCTCGAGCGACGCGCCTCTCTTTGGGTTGAGCTAGACGAAAGGTGACTTGCCCCTCCGCCCGCGCCCGGGTGAGGCGCGTCTCCTGACCAGCCTGCAGACGCGACTCCGCCGTGATGGTGCTGGCTTCCATACGCAACTGCCCGTCAGTGCTCTCTAGTAGCACACGAGTGCCCGTGACCCGTACCAGCACAGTGCCATCCCGTTTGTACTCGGTGACGATCTGCTGATAGCGGCTCAAACGGTACTGTCCCACCTGCACCTGTGCGGAGCTGAGGGTTGTCTCTGCACACAACCAGGCGATAAGTAGTATTTTACGCGCTAAAGCCATACTTTCTTCCTCGCTGAAGTTATGGTGAAGTCACGCGCATCACCTGTAGGGCAGTGTCGAGTTCCACCTGCGGCGCACGCAGGCTAAACTGTTTGCCCGTAATCTGTACGTCTCCCCGCGCTATCAAACGGTTTTGCCGTGCCAACCATATCACCTCTCTCGCCTGAAGTTGCACACCGTTCACGCGCGAGTAGGCGCGAACACCCCTGCTAGCGTATATACGCCATTGTTCCTGTATAGCTTGCACCCGCCCCGCGTGCAGGTCGGTTGTCGGTTTGCCGTTCTGGTAGAGTACACACTGCACGTTCTCGAAGGTGCCCAGAGCTCCGGCACGGCTGCTCTCCGCTGCTGCGCGGGGCACAGACGCTTCCCATATCACCTGACTGGGGGTGCCTGGTTCTAGCCATTTCACGCGAAGCCTCTCCGTCTCCACTTGCAACGGGGGGATTGCAGGGGGCTGCGACGCTGACGGCTGTTGCGGAGGAGACCGGTGCACCTGTGGCGCTCGGCACCCTGCCGCCCCCCACCAGATACCCAACCCTAAAACCGCAACGGCAAGACGAGCCAGTTTGCCCATGACGGGTACATGTTACACGATGCACTGGGGGATGCGCAAGGCGATGCGTCCCTGCGCGGGGGCAGCGCCGAAATATCTGGAGACACTGAGGGAAGCAATGGGTATTCGGGGAGTGTCGCTCCCTGTGGTACCGACCACAGGGAGCGATAAGGGAGTCTGTTTCTATGAGCGCGTGAGGCGGCGTCTCAGCCACAGGGCGATAACGCCGAAGCCCAACACGCCGATGCTAGCAGGTTCGGGTACAACGTCAATCTCCAAAATCTTAGGCGAGACGAAAGCTGCGGTGAGCCTGTCGTCCACGCCTGTGAAGGGGTTGACTCCGTCGTAGGGGTCACGCATCTGTCCGCCCAGGTTGTCTACCGCGTAGAGGTGGAAGCGGATATGCGTCACTCCCGTGCCTAGCGGACCCGATAGATTGTACAGCTGGGTGAGCGCGAAGCGCCAACGGTTGATGTTCGGGGTGTTGATAGTGCCCGAGGGATGAGATTGCACGTAAGCGATGAACTCGAAGTTCTGTCCGCCGTCCCGTGAGAAGAAGACGGTATAGGTGTGGAACACCCGTCCGTTGCGGTCAACATTGCCACTGAAGACTCGGATTTCGTCGATGCGCTTGGGACCGCCGAGGTCGTACTGGATACGTTTGGCGGGGTTGCCCGCTCCGGGGAAGTCGTTGAGCAGTCCAGTGAACAGCGCACGCTCCAGAATGCCGTCGGTGAACGCCTGTAGCCGATCGCGCGGATCGGTGTTGACGGGGTGCCATCCCATGTCTCCGGGCAGTTCCGTAGCGATTTTGCCCTGGATAAGGTCGTTGAAGCTGGGAGCGCGGGCGAGGTCAGTCTCTTCTCCCTGAGTGGTGACCACTCGGATTTGTGCGAACGCGGCGTTCGCCAACAAAGCCGCCAGCAAGAGCGTCAACCAGCTAGTACGCATTGGTTCCTCCTCCTCTCACCTCGAGATGTATCCCCCCTCGGGGTTCGTCACTTGCGCTGCTATCTTAGCACATCTTTACAGAAAGGTGAAGGGGAAGATGTTTCCAGCGTGTGAAGAAAATTTTAAGCCTTGGCGTGCGACGCGCCCCTCGTCGAAGAGCCTTCTCTCTGGGGTTAGTATTGACAATACAGAGGCGTACGTACTATACTGTATGCGCGACTCCGAACAGTGTACACGCGGATGCAGGTGCCCTACCGAATACGCAGCCTCGCCGAGCAACTCGCCCAGCTGGTGCTGTTTGTGGGCGATATAGGCATCCTGTTCGCCCAGGCGATAGGCTATCTGTTGCGCTGGCGTTGGGAGGCGCGCGAGACGCTGTTGCAAATGGCGCTTATCGGCGCACAGGCGGTGCCGATGGTGGTGATTACCAGCGGGTTTACGGGCGCGGTGCTGGCGCTGTATTCGGCGAAGCTGATGCTGCAGTTTGGGGTAGGGTCGTTGGCAGGGGGAGCAGTTGCTCTGGCAATGGCGCGCGAGCTGGGTCCAGTGGTCACGGGCGTAGTGGTGGCAGCGCGCTCCGCCTCGGCGATTGCTGCTGAAATCGGCAGTATGAAGGTAACCGAGCAGATCGACGCCCTACGGGCGCTGGCGGTGCCCCCCGTGCAGTATCTGGTGGTGCCGCGTTTGGTGGCTTGCGTGACGATGTTGCCTGTGCTAGGAGTGCTGGCGTTCGTGACGGGCGTTCTTGGGGGTTACCTAGTCGCCGTGCCGATGGGAATATCGCCAACCTCCTATCTACTAGGCATTCGGGAATTAGTGGATACCTACGATGTGTTTGCGGGGCTTCTGAAGACGGTTGTGTTCGGCGCCATCATCGCGCTGGTGGGTAGCCGCGCAGGGTTGCGCACGGAAGGGGGGGCGGCGGGCGTAGGACGAGCCACAACGGGTGGGGTCGTGGTCGCTGTGCTGCTAATCTACGTGGCGAACTTTTTCCTTGCATACTTGCTGTTTGGCGGGAGATGAACAGTTTGGGCGACGCGCCAGCTGCAGTGAGAGTAGAAGACGTCTGGTATGTGGTGGACTCGCGGCGCGTGCTGCAAGGTGTCTCGCTGGAGGTGTTTCCCGGCGAGGTATTCGCCATCATGGGACCTTCTGGGTGCGGGAAAACTACCTTGCTCAAACTAATCGGCGGGCTACTGCAGCCGCTACGCGGTCACATCTGGATTGGACCGACCGAAATCTCTCGCTTGTCGGAGGCGGAGCTGGCACCTATACGCAAGCAGGTGGGGTTGGTGTTCCAGTATGCAGCGTTGTTCGACTCGCTGACCGTGTACGAGAATGTCGCCTTTGGAGTGCGGCGACATATCACTCGACGCGGTCGGGAGGTGGATCACATCGTACGGGAGAAGCTGGAGATGGTCGGTATGGCGGGCACGGAGCACCTGTATCCTGCTCAGCTGTCTGGGGGGATGCAGAAGCGGGTGGGTTTGGCGCGCGCGCTGGCGATGAACCCACGCATCGTGCTCTACGACGAGCCGACAGCGGGGTTGGACCCGATTATGGCTGAAGCGATCGACCAGCTCATCGTAGATACCACGCGCCGACTTAGGGTGACTTCGCTGGTGGTGTCGCACGACCTGACCAGTGTGTTCCACATTGCCGACCGCGTGGCGATGTTGCATGAGGGGCGAATCGTCGCCTGTGGCACGCCCGACCAGCTGCGTACCCATACTGACCCTGTGGTGCGGCGCTTCCTGAGAGCAGGTGGCATCGTGGTAGACGAAGAGGAGCCACAGCGATGATAAGCTCACGCAAGGCGGTATTTCTGGTGGGGCTCACCATTCTGCTGGCGGGGGCGTGGATGATTGCCACCGTCATCTACCTTCGGGGCGCTTTGGCTGCGCGTCGCGTTTACTATGTGGAAGCGGTGTTTCCCGACGCATTGGGTATCCGTGAGCAGGCGCGAGTATACCTGGCAGGCGTGGAGGTGGGCGAGGTGCAAAAGATATGGCTCACCCCCGACCTACAGGCGCGGGTGCGCCTCGCATTGCGTAGGGAGGTATCTATCCCGGAGGACACCGTAGCAGTGGTTATGTCGCCAGGCATCGCGGGGGTAGACAAGCTGATTGCGTTGATGCCAGGCAAGTCGCCTGTTATGGCGCAGGAGGGTACTACTCTACGCGGCGTTAAGGAGCCCGGCATTAGCGACATCGCTCCCGTCGCACAGCAGACTCTGCAGGAGGTGCAAAAGCTAGTGCGCTCCGCCAACGAATGGCTCACCGACGCGGAGATACGCTCCAGCATCAAACAGACGCTCAGGAACGTCCAACAGGCATCGGCTCGCCTAGACGCGCTGACGGAGCAGGCAGGACAGCTGCTAGTCGGCACAGGGCGGTCGCTCGACGCGGTAGTGCGCGACGCTCGCCTCTCCACCCGTCTGTTGCCCCAGATATTGGCTGACCTGCAGGCGTTGTTAGAGCAGTCGCGTGAGCTGCTGCGCACAGCACAGCACGCTACGGAGAGCCTCGACCAGTTCGTGAGCGATGAGCAGCTGCAACAGAGCTTGCGCGACACCGCTCGCGAGATGAGGCTGCTCAGCACCCAGCTCAACCGCATTGCGGAAGACATCAGCAAATACACAGGCGACGAGGAGCTGCGTCAGAACGTGCGTGCTACCGTCGCGGAGGCGCGGGCGACGCTCACCGAGGCGCGCCAGGCAACGGAGAAGGTAAACCGCTTCGTGGAGCGCCTGATACAGCCTGCAGCGTTCTCCCTGCGTCCGATGGACGTGTCGTTGGAGCTATACGCCTTACTGCACGATGAGACCTTCCGCACCGACCTAGCGCTCACCCTGCCATACCGTGAGAACCGTTTCTTCTACGTAGGGCTATACGACGTTGCGGAGAGCAACAAGATTATCGCGCAATACGGTTCTCCGTGGGCGCCCGGTCTGAACCTGCGATACGGCTTGTATGCATCCAAACCAGGAGTGGGAATGGACTGGCAGCTCAGCCCACGTCTAGAGCTGCGTACCGACCTGTTCAACCCCAAAGAGTTGCAGGTGAACACGCGAGTACGCTTGCAACTGGGGTCGGACTGGAGCTTGTGGGCTGGAGTGGATAGTCTGTTCCGCAAGAATCAACCCATCATCGGTTTGCAAATCACACGCTAAACGGGGGAGGAAAGGAAAGTAGCATGGCGACAAAGGTGATATTGACGCGCGATGTCCCCTCTTTGGGGAAGCACGGCGAGGTAGTCAACGTCTCCGAAGGATATGCACGCAACTACCTGTTTCCGCGCGGCCTTGCCATCCCTGCTGACAAAGGCGCGATGAAGAACGTGCAGCTGCAGCAGAAGAGAGTGGCAATGCGCGCTGAGAAAGAGGCACAGGAGGCGCAACAGACCGCGGAGGTGCTTCGGGGCAAAACGGTCACGGTGCGGGCACATGCAGGCAAGGGAACGACCAAGCTCTTCGGCGCGGTGACTGCTCAGCATATCGCGGAGGCGATTGCACAGCAGTATCACGTCAAGGTGGATAAGCGTAAAATCGGCTTGCTGGAGCCGATTAAGTCGCTCGGTGAGTACGAGGTCACCTTGCATCTGCACCATGATGTAAACGTGACCCTGCGGGTCGAAGTGGTTCCCCAAGAGACGTCAGCGTAGGGCGTGGTGAACGGCGATGAGGAAAAACTCTGTGCGGCAGGGCGCTCAAGAGGCGCGGCTGAGCGAGATGCTGCGCGCCCTCCCGCACAACTTAGATGCAGAAATCGCTACGCTGGGCTCCATGATGATCGAGGGCGCCGCTATCGAGCGCGTAAGCGAGTTCCTCACCCCTGAGGACTTCTATCGCGAGGCGCACAAGGTCATCTATGACGTGCTGATCACCCTGTCCAGCCGTAGCGAGCCGGTGGACCTGGTGACCGTTAGCGAGGAGTTGCAGCGGCGCGGCAAGCTAGAAGAGGTCGGGGGCATTGCCTATCTGACCACTCTCATCGACAGCGTGCCCAGCGCCGCCAACGTGGAGTACTACGCGCGCATCGTGGAAGAGTACTCCATTCGTCGACGGCTTATCGAGGCAGCGCAAGAGATTATCCACCTGGCAACCAGCACGGAGGAGGAAGAACCGCTGGACATCAGCGAGATAGCCGATCGGGCGGAGAGCGCCGTATACCGTGTGGCACAACGACGTATCGGCAAGGGGTTTGAAAGCATCCGCCCCCTGCTGGGCGAGGCGTTTGACCGCTTCGAAGCCTTCTACCATGAGCGCAAACTGGTCACAGGGTTGAGCACTGGATTTCGCGAGCTAGACTATATCACGGCAGGGCTGCAGAAGTCCGACCTCATCATCATCGCGGCGCGCCCCAGCATGGGCAAGACGAGCTTGTGCCTCAACATCGGCGAGCATGTGGCTTTGCATGAGGGCAAAACGGTCGCCATTTTCAGCCTCGAGATGTCTAAACAGCAGCTAGTGCAGCGGATGATTTGCTCGCAGGCAGAGGTCAACGGGCATCGCCTGCGCCTAGGGATGCTGCCTGAGACAGCGTGGCAGCGCATCTCCCGCGCGATTCAAGACCTGTGGAATGCCAAGATATTTATCGACGACACGCCCGACATCTCAGCGCTGGAGATGCGCGCTAAGTGTCGGCGCCTGCGCGCAGAGCATGGACTAGACCTAGTGATTGTGGACTACTTGCAGCTGATGCGTAGCCACCGTCGTTCGGAGAACCGCACGCAGGAGATTTCGGATATCGCCCGCGCGCTCAAAGGGCTGGCGCGCGAGCTGGATGTGCCCATTATCGCCCTGTCACAGCTGTCGCGAGCGGTAGAGCACCGCGAAAACAAGCGCCCGATGCTCTCCGACCTGCGTGAGAGCGGCTCCATCGAGGCAGAAGCCGATGTCGTGGCGTTCATTTATCGCCCGGAGTACTACGCGATGAAAGAGGCGGTGTCTTCCGAGGAACTGGAGGGAGGCACCCCGCCACGCGAAGAAGGACGGGTCGAGGAGGCAGAGATTATCATTGCCAAACAGCGCAACGGTCCTACTGGCACGGTGCGCGTGGGCTTCAAGCCCGACTATGCTCGTTTCGTGCCACTCGAGCGGTATCGGGAGGTGGAGGAGTGAGGGTATTGGTCATTGGGGGAGGTGGGCGCGAGCACGCACTGGTGTGGAAAATCGCTCAGAGCCCGAAGGTCAGCAAGGTCTACGCCGCGCCCGGAAACGCGGGCATTGCCGAGCTGGCAGAGTGCGTTCCGCTCAAGACGACAGACTTAGAGAGCTTGGCGAATTTCGCCGAGCGCAATCGCGTAGACCTCACGGTGGTAGGTCCCGAATCTCCCCTCATTGCGGGGGTGGTAGACGTGTTCGAGAGGCGCGGACTGGCGATATTTGGACCGAGCAGGGAGCCAGCACGTCTTGAGGGAAGCAAGGTCTACGCAAAGGAAGTGATGCGCCGCTACCATATCCCGACGGCGGAGTTCTCCGCTTTTAGTGACCCTGAAGCCGCCGCGGAATACGCGCACCGACGCTTCTCTGAGGGAGCGCGCGGGCTGGTAGTGAAAGCCGATGGGGAAGCGGCTGGGAAGGGTGTATTCATTGTTCATCACGCCGATGAGGCGCTAGAGGTGATACGCTCGCTGATGGAGGAGCGTGTGCTGGGAGAGGCAGGCGAGCGCATCGTTATCGAAGAGGTGCTCACAGGAGAGGAAGCCTCGCTGATGGTGTTCAGCGACGGTGTGACCGCCCTGCCGATGCCGCCCGTGCAGGACTACAAGCGTGCACTAGACCACGACCGAGGTAGCAACACTGGTGGGATGGGCAGCATCTGCCCTCTGCGCGTGGTCACGCCCGAGTTGCAGCAACAAGCGATGGAGCGCATTATCTATCCAGCCATCCGTGCTACGCGCGACGCGGGCATTCCCTTCCGCGGTGTACTCTACGCGGGTACCATGGTGACCGACGGAGAAGTCAAGACCCTAGAGTTCAACGTGCGTTTTGGCGACCCCGAGACGCAGGTGGTACTACCTCTGCTGGAGAACGATTTAGTGGAGGTAATGCAGGCGGCAGTGGAGTGTCGCCTCGAGGAGGTCGCTCTGCGCTGGAAGCCACGCTACGCTGTGTGTGTGGTGGTCGCCTCAGGCGGCTACCCAGGCAAGTACGAGGTGGGCTTACCCATAGAGGGGCTGGAAGAGGCAGCGAAAGTGCCCGAATGCATCGTCTTCCATGCGGGCACTCGTCGGGAGGGAGACAAGGTGGTAACCGCGGGAGGGCGTGTACTAGGCGTGACGGCGCTTGGCGACACGCTGGCGCAGGCGCGTGGACGAGCGTATGATGCGGTGCGATGTATCCGCTTTGAATACATGCACTACCGCACGGACATCGGTATCAAGTGGGTGTGAGCATCACCCGACGACTATTCGCTCTTACAGAAAGGAGGAAGGTTCCACTATGCTCACCTGGCGCTACGCTGTGGCAGGAGGTCTGATGGTATTGCTCTCGCTGGCATGTCTGCAGGCGCGTTCCCAGCCGCCGACGGTGTTCCTGCCGCCGCGCGTCATCTACCGTCACACGAGCCCGATACAGTCAGTGCACATCAACAACAACGGCTGGATTGTGTGGTCGGAGGGAGGTCCTACGCGCAGCGACGTGTGGCTGTACGACGGCTCTCAGGTTAGGAGATTAAGCGGGGGAGAGCCGAGGCGGCAGAATACCTTCCCGCGCCTCAACAACCTCAACCAGATTGTCTGGCGCTTCGACAACGGCGAAATCTCCGACGTCGTGCTGTGGGAGAGCGGTATCCTGCGGAACATCACGCGCAGTGATGGCTCTGTGCAGTTCGGCGCGCCCGACATCAACGACATGGGGTGGGTGGTCACTACGGGAACCGACCTCGCGACAGGCAATCAGGACATTTACCTCTGGAAACCTAGCGACTCGGAGCCAGCGAACCTGACCAGCTGGGCGAACTTCGACAGTCAGAATCCGCGCATCAACAATCGGGGGGAGATTGCCTGGAACGCGGTGGACGCCGACGCCAACCCCCAGATTTACCTCGCGCACGCCGATGACATGGAAAACTACCGCAACCTGACAGACAATACCACTGGCGACGACTACTCCTCGCCTGACCTCAACGACAACGGGCAGGTCGTGTGGATGCACCACAACGGCAGCAACTGGAACATCGAGCTGTGGTCGGAAGCGACAGGCGTCGTCGCGCTGACAAATAACACGGGTAACGCTGCCAGCATGTTCCCAGCGATCAACGAGTGGGGCTGGGTGTTCTATGAGCAGGCGATACTGTTCCGCAAATACGACGTACATCTGTTCGCCAACGGCACGGTCCTCCCCATCACCAACAACACCGACCCCACGCGCAGCTTCCGCGTTGCGCTGAACGACCGGGGCGAGCTGGTGTGGGTGACCCGTGAGGACATCGGCGGCGTGCGCTACTGGAGCATCACCCTGATGCAGCCTGTGCCAGAACCTGCAACGGGAGTAGTGTTGCTGAGTGGTCTGGGGTTACTAGCGTTGCGCAGGCGTAAGCGGGGCTGAGATTAGCGGAGGCGCAAAACCTGCTGAGCGGGGAAGGGGGATTTTACCCTTTGGGAGGGGAGATGCTTTCCCCGTCCTCGGGAAGGCAACTGTACCCCCCCTGCAGGCTAAAGCCTGTACGACAAGCCTTCCCTGTTTGTAGTGCGCACTTCAGTGCGCCTTGGGCAGGCTGAAGCCTGCACTACGAACATCCTGTTTGTAGTGCGCGCTTCTGTGCGCCTTTCCCGCCGCAACAGCCTGCTAGGAGGTTCTCCCTCTGATTCTATCGCGTGGAGGGGGACTCCACACACTCTACCGCCATCCCCGCTCACTCGTCCAGCAAGCGCCATCTGCCTTCGGCGTCTCGATAGGGGATGCCTCGGAACTGTATCTTGCCGTTGTAGGGACCTCCATCTGCTACAACCCAGGCAAAGATGGTGTGACGATTATCCAGCGTGCGCCCAGCGAGTGGGTTGCCGTTGGCGTCGGTCACCAGGCGGGCGCGTACCGCGCGCGAGTGCCCATCGACATAGTTCGCATTCGCCATCCCAAAGTGACGGGCTTGAATCGGCGTGTCGAATGCACCGAACGGACCGCCAGGCGATGCTAGGGAGCCATCGTAAATCATCACGGTCTCAGCGGGGTACTGTACCTGCGCCATTGTTTTGGCAGCGCGTCCAGTGTTAGGGAACAGATTGTTGTCTAGACCGAAATCGAGCAAGCCGTAGTTGTGCGTGTAGCTGAACTCGCGTAGCACAGGCGGACAAATCGGGGGAAAGCCAGCAATCTGAAACGCCAGCGCAGGATCGACGCGCTTACTGTCGGAGGGGCAAAGCATGATGTCGCCTGCCTTCTTGTACGGCTCTAGCATCTGGTAGAACGAGAACACACACGGACCTTGAGGCGTGAAGCGGAGGTACATGTTGATAGGGAAGGTCTCATTGTAGTCTTGCACATACAGTAGCACGGCAGTCGCCGATTGGCGCAAGTTGCTCATGCACTGCGCAGCACGCGCCCGCTCTCTTGCTTGTGCAAACACGGGGAACAAAATCGCTGCCAAAATCGCAACAATCGCTATCACTACCAGCAGCTCGATGAGCGTGAAGCCTCTTCGTCGTTTGCAGGCTACCATGGTCATCACCCTCCTTGTCTCCGATGTTACCATAAATGTGGGCTTCACATTCTGTGACAGAAATCACGGAGATCGATACCTGACCTCAAAGATAGAGCAGGTCGTGCAATGCAAAACAACGGCAGAGGCTGCAACATTGGGGTTGTGGTGGGACGCAACGACCGTCGTAGCCATAACTGCCTTGCCTTCCCCTGAACGGGCAGGAGGGCGCCTTGGCGAAGCCTCTCCCAAGACAAGAAACTTCACCACAAACCCTCCTTCCCTGCAGTGAAGCACGTCAGCGCGCTACAGACCTTCGTCATTCTAACGTGGCGAAGGGGATGAGATGCTTCGCCCTGTTCAGCATGACAGAGAAACACCTCGCCTCCGCTCAACGTGCTAGCGAAGGCAGCTCCTTCGCCTTTGGTTCAGCAACGCACAGAGGGCACAGAGACAACTGTGCCCTCTGTAGCCTGCTGCTCCGTTCTTACCCGTACAGCGGTCCGAACGTCTGGCAAGCGCGATAGTCCGCCGCCTCGGCGTCGGAGGTGCCAAACAGCCCCCAGGCGTGCGGTCGGAACACGCGCTCCGCAGGCACGTTGTGCATAGCAACGGGGATGCGCAACGCCGATGCCAGCGTGATAAGCTCTGCGCCGATGTGACCGTAGCTCATCGTGCCGTGGTTCGCTGCCCAGTGTGCCATCACCGTGTACACGTCGCGGAAGGCGCCGTGCCCCGTTACGTTGGGCACGAACCAGGTGGTGGGCCAGGTGGGGTTGGTACGCTCGTCCAGTGCGCGGTGTACCTCCTCAGGTATCTCCACCACGTAGCCCTCAGCAATCTGCAGTACGGGTCCGAGACCGTGCACCAGCCCCAAACGGAACAGTGTCGCGGGCATCTCGCCGCGCGTGCGGAAGCGCGTAGACCACCCGCCGCCCCGGAAGTACTCCAGGATAGCGCAGTGCCAGGTAGTTGCCCGCAGGCAGCGGTCTACCTCTTCCGAGTTGACGTTCCACCAGGGCTTGATAGCGGGCTTGCCGTTGACCTCCTGCTCGCCTGTGCCGTCCAGCGCGGCGGGACCTGAGTTGATCAAGTGCAGGAAGCCGTCTTCTGCAACGCCCGTCGGCGTCCAGCCCGCCACGCGCCGCACCGCGTCGGGCGACCAGTAGGTGCGCACATCGGCGAATATCTGCGCCGCGCCCGTCAGCAAATGCCCAAACAGCATACACACGCCGTTCAGGTAGTCGTTCTCGGTGGCTAAGATGTAGGGCTGGCGTATCCCGTTCCAGTCGAAGCTGGAGCAGAGGATGGCTTCCATAAAGTCGCCGTTGGGCAGGTGGTCTGTCCACTGCCGTTGTCCTTGAAAGCCGCCCGCAATCGCGTTGTAGCCCTGCGCCTCCTCCTCGTAGCACAACTCAGCGAGCTTGGGGTTGCCCACCATCAGGTCACGAGC